>CAUJFR010000285.1 GCA_963169885.1 Bacteroidota bacterium | reverse complement strand
CAGTTACGGAAATACAACAATGAACAAGAGGAGTTGCCGTTTGATTTGCAGGCAGGTATTACAAAGCGGTTGTCTAAGGCGCCCTTTAGTTTTTCATTGACCGCTCACCGCTTACATCAGTATGATATCCTGTATAATGATACCAGTTTTAATAACAGTAATGGTTATCCCGATGTGCCGGCCGGATTTTCAGCAGGAAAGCTGTTTGATCATCTCATACTTGGTACCACAATCCATGTTCATGAGAAGGTGGAATTGCAGGCCGGGTATAATTTTCTTCGCCGGCGTGAACTCAATATCGGGAATAGCAGTAACGGGCTGAATGGATTTTCATTAGGGGCCGGTGTTTTCCTGGGTAAATTCAATTTACGGTATGCCCGTTCCTATTATCAGGCAGCCTCCGCGTATAACCAGATCGGTTTCAATCTTCCGCTAAATCAGTATTTCGGGCAGGGGAAATCCGGCTGGTAATCAGGAAATCAATTTGTAGATCTCAAAGGCTTCTGCAAACTGAGCATTGCATTGCACCCCTCTGACTTTGGCCAGGGAACGGGTGAAGTCCTCCTGCATATAATTCCTGTGTGACTGAGACTGGTACGCTTTTAAAGAAGATACTTTTCGATCCAGATCCGCTGGTGACAGTTGCATGAAAAAATTGGTCCGGAAGCTGTAATTATTCCAGGGTAGTTCATAGCCGGCAAATGTGGTATTCTTGAAGGCCCGCAATCCTTCCTGGTGAATGACCTGGTGATCCTGGTGGACATCCGATGCAGCTGGTAACAGAACCATATCCGGATGAATGGTTTTATTCAATTGTAATAATTCTTCCAGTACCTGTTGCCGGTATTGCGGGAGTTGCCTTACTTCATAATTAAAAAGAATTAACCGGTCGGGAGGAATGCCCAGAATAGCGGTTGCCTTTTTACATTCCATGGCCAGGGTGTCTGCCGGCAGGTGACCGGGTAACGAAGCAGAGCAAAGACAAAATGCAGCATACCAGACTTCCCGGCCTTCGGTGCAAAACCGGGAGATCGTGCCGCCACAGCCGAGTTCACCGTCATCCGTATGGGGGGCAAGTACAAGTATGCGGGAGGGCTGTATCATATACTAAAAATAGGATTTAATTTTTTAATCCTGCAGTACGCTGGTTGAGTCTTTCTGCAGTGGAAGTTGCTGGTCAAATAAAGTATTGAACAGCGTACTGAACTGGTTGATATTGCTCATGCCCTTGTAAAAGCGGCTGTAATTACTATCCGGCAGAATCAGTGTATTGAGGTTATTAAAATAATACGCCGGTGATACATGCTCCGGAAATTCCCGGAATCCATGGTCACTCATCAGCAGGATGACCGGAGGACGGGCCGATTGCTGGCGTATATCATCCACGAGTTTTAATAATTGTCTGTTCGAATAATGCAGGTAGCTGATAAATGCTTTCTTATTGGAGTGATGGCGTTCGTCCAGTACTTCGTAGGAAATGGCATTGCCGCTGCTGTCGTAATAATAGGGATAGTGCGGCATCACCAGGTGCGTGTATACAAATTTCGGGGTATTGTTTTTTTCTGTTAACTGCCGGCGGGTTTCTTTCATCAGCCGGGTATTGTTTTCCAGGTCCTGCATCCGGACAAAGCGGATAAACCGCTCAAGATGGAGGGTAGTGACCAGGTGATGGCCGATTTCTTTTTCAATCCGGGATGTAAATGTTTGCGCAGTGATCAGGGTGGTCCGGTTGGGCAAAAAAGTGGGTTTGGCCAAAGATGGCTGACCAGTAAAATCAAAAATGGAATAATTATAAAGAGAATAGCCATAGGCGGATAGTATCCGGAAAGTCTGGCTGTTTTTTATGGTTTTGTAACAAAGCGCCATATCCTCTTTATTACTGTTGAAGCCTTTTATGCCGGTGAGAAAATTCATATCCAGCATGGACGAAACGGAGAAAGGGGTGAAATTATAATTGCTGCGACTGCTGTCAACAATAAAAAATCCGCGGCTCCTTAATGAATCCAGGAAGGGTGTGTTATCAAAATTGAAATTGTCTTGCAGACTGCTCAGTCCGGGGTATCCGTCGGCCAGGAGTAAATAAATATCCGGTTTAGGACAATCGGTACAAATTTTTATGTTCCCGGTTTGTGTTACCTGTTTAGTCCGGCTGTTCATTCGTTTATAACCCAACTGGACTGCATCGGCCAGTATGAGAATAACCAATAAGGTCGTCAGGTATACTTTGGTCCGGGTGAACAGCCGCTTGGTTCGTTTAAGCAGGATCAGGCCGATAATCAATAAGACGGTTATAAAAGGAAGGATAATAGAATAGCTGCTGAGAAAAGAGAGCGGGGGCAGTCCTCTTAGAAAATCGATACAGGCACCAAAGAAGAACTGTACCGCCATCAGTCCGGTAGCATACAAATGGGCCCCGGCCGGTTTACGCAGGATCAGCCAGGCCAGTCCGTAAAGAACCAGGCCAACACCGAGGTATACCAATAATAAGAGCCCGGCATCCCGGGCGGAAATGATGGGGAAGTTTTCAGTATAGCCATGCAGGACAAAAAAGACGGACAGGAGATGAAGGTAAACAGCTTTACTGTTTTTTATATAGTGCAGGAAGCGGTTCATTTTAGTATGAATTGATATAGAACACGACTTGAACCAGGTACAATGGCTTTTTTTTCAATGATAAAATATTGCGAAAAAGCCTGCTCAAATCCATCCTGGTGATAATCAGGGTAGATATCTTTTTTACCTTTCAAAATCAGTTCAGCTTTCTCATCAGTCTTTGGGACAAATTCAATGATCAGCTGCTGGCAGGAGGCAGCAAATAACTCAGCTACCCGTGGCAGGGGAATATTTTTTCCGAGACATAGATGATGTATAAAAGCAAGACAAAGTCCAAGATTATTCTTTCCGATCCGTTCCAGGAAAGAAGTCCTTTCCTGGTTTCCCAGTCCCATGGCGGGAGAGGGGTTCATGAAGTCAATGATCAGCGGGATCATGTTTTTTAAATGACCGGTCCGGATCTTTTTATACAGATTATTGATGGCTACGGGATCTCCATCTGCCGCAACGGTTAAAAATCCCTTTTCTGCCAGGGGTAATGAAAAACTGCCATTGTTGGCACCAAAATCAACCACCTTGCTTATATCCGTTATTGTTTCCGTCCAGTCCCTGATGATTTTTTCTTTTTGCCCGAGATAATCATGGCGGGTGGCGGCTTCGGTATAATAATCGCCCCAGGTGGTTCCTTTCTCTTCCAGTTTCAGCGAGCGGATCAGCATCTCCAGGCTACTGAGCAGTTGCCTGAATTTAGGGAGCGGGAGTACGGTCTTTTTTTCTCTTACTGCGCCTGTCTTTGCCGCATATTTACCGTGCAGGTGGATATGCATCCAGGTCAGCACAGAAAACCGGCTCTTCCATGGAAGCAGGGAGCGGGTGATTTGCAGCGGAATCCCATCGGGCCATGCCAGCTGAAGTGAATGCAATGAATGTTTACGGTAGTGCATCAGCAGGAGCGGGGAGAGAAATGCTTCACAAAACTGGCGATAGGCGATCCACGGTTGTCCTTCTGTATACGGTTCAAAGGAAA
>CAUJFR010000284.1 GCA_963169885.1 Bacteroidota bacterium | reverse complement strand
GGAGTTTTTCCAGCCGGTTCCATATCTGTACCGGAAGATCAAAGTGCTGGAAGAAGTAGGGCTGGGCTATATCACCCTCGGTCAGTCGGCCGTAACCCTTAGCGGGGGTGAAGCGCAACGGGTGAAATTATCGACAGAACTGGCCAAACGGGATACAGGTAAAACATTTTATATTCTGGATGAGCCCACAACCGGGCTTCACTTTGAGGATATACGGCATTTGCTGGTGGTGCTGAACAAACTGGTGGATCGCGGCAATACCGTGTTGGTGATTGAGCATAATATGGATGTGATCAAAGTGGCCGATCATGTAATCGATATTGGCCCGGAAGGCGGCGATGGGGGAGGTAAAGTGTTGTTCGAAGGAACACCCGAGGAGTTGGTAAAGAATAAGGAAAGCTATACGGCGCAGTACCTAAAAATAGAGTTATAAATAAGTTCTTTTCAAAAAAAATCCCGCTTGTTAGTATAACAAGCGGGATTTTTAATATAAAGAATTTAAATATCAAGTCCTCCTAATGTACCTAATTTAGGATAGAAAATCTGACGTTCGATATAAGAAAGAATCAGGTTCACTGCAAATGAAACTAACAGAATGACAACAAAATAAGTGACATGTTTGTCTAGTGGTGTTTTCTTCAAAACGGGTATTCCTAGATAGGCAATGTAAAAACCGTAAATAGCTGCGACAATAATTAATATAGAAAGGCTGGGCAGAATCAGGAGTGCCCCACCAACGAGTGATGCTGTAGCAGAGTAGGCAGCTAGTTGAAAGGATTTATTAAAATTCTTTTCTGAGCCGAATTGCGGTGCAAGTGCATCAATAATAAATGCAAGAATAAATACACCAGCAATACCCCTGACAGCATAGCTGATAGCCAGCTTTATACCCAGTTCAGTGGATTTGAATTTTAAACCCCATCCGAAGTTCATGCCTATCAGTCCGAAGCCAATAAATGATGCGACTGCGCCAATTAAAATAAGAGGAATCAGGTAGGTCATAGTGATTTTACTGGCGTCATCAGTTTCTTCATTTATGACATTCCACTCCGTTTTTGGTGTTGTTAAAATGGCTTTAACACGTTCGACTAAGTTCATATTTGGTTGTTTTTGGTTGAAGGCCTACTCGTCTGGCTTTTCGGCATTCGCCCCCGGTTCAGGCTCCGGGACGCCTTACTGCTTATGGTGACTAATTTAAGCTAGTTTTTGTAAAAACGTATACGAAACAAAGTTATATGTTGATTATCAGTGAAAATATCCCTGATTTAGGGGAATCTGAAGAGAAAGTACAAAGTTAGAAGTACGAAGTACGAGCGGAATTTCGTAAAACGAGATACAATTTGTTACTTAAGATTCAACCTCCATAGTAGGGGCTGTTTCCTGACAACTGGCAACTGACATCCGACACCTGATTCTCCTATAAACAACAAAAGCCACTAAACAGCGGCTTTTTTTACTTTTTACTTTTGAATTTTGACTTTCGATTTCCCAGAAGGTAAAGGCAGGAAGTGATTGTAAAAATTTACAGCTTAGGGGTTCCTGGTTTTGCAGGATACTGGATTTAGACAATTTCCCTGCCTGGTTACCTGAATTAAAAATAATCCGGATAATACCTTTTCGGGTTTCTTAGTTATGACAATTAAAAGAGCTCAGAGTTGATAAGTTCCCGAAAGCAGGGCAGAGAGTAACTTAATAAAATTGTATACAAATGAGAGTACCAATAGAGAACGGATTAGGTTTATTCAACCAGGTATCAGATTTTATTAATCTCCCTGCCGCTTTTCGGGACGGCATTCGGTTTTAGCGTATTTCAAATTTCCCGGAGGCGGTTTCCGCGTCTCCCTGGAAAACACTGAATGAATATTTTCCTTTTCGCAGGCCACTCAGTTTATAATGGCTTTTCGGCTTCATCTTATAATGCTGGATAATAGTGCCCTGCAGGTCAAACACAAAGAAATCTACTTCAACTCCGTCATTTTCTTTGGCGACCACGTGCATTTCACGTTTTACGGCAGCCGGATGAATTTTAACAGCTGAATTGTTCAGGGAAGTAAAATTTCTGGATTTGCCTTTTTCTTTTTTGGCCGGTATTTCCTCTTCCGGGCTATTGCTTACTGTTATGGGTTTACGGTAAGCTTTGCCGGAGGCGAAAGCCGGTTCAGCAATGAGGAGTCCGGTGAGTATCACCATTCCCGCCAGGCTGCGGACAGATAAAAAGGGTTTCATAGTGGTTCGGTATTAAGCGGTACGATCAGTAAAACACCGGGCATTTCAGGTGCTTCAGGTTACTGTTGCCTCCCAGTCGCCAGCCAAGACGGAAGATGCTGGAGAAGAAAGCGTCGTTTTGTTTGGGATCGCCTCTTTCTGCAAATTCTTCGTATGGTCGGGTAGACGGGAAACTGTAAGTACCCCTGTAGTACAACCTTCTTGCTTTCACCGCATCAGCGGCGGGAAGATACTGGTCAAAATGAATCGGATCGATATAGTAGTCGTTGCTGACATCATCTACATAATCGGTAAATAATTTACGGTGCAGGATCTCGAATCCGAGATACATGTTTTCTTTTACATAATATTTTATACCAAATCCGCCCAACACATTTTTCTGGGTCAGCTTATAAGGTTTGCTGTCCGGATATTCGGCAAATCCCTGTCCTTCTAAACGAAGGGGTGCTGTTTTAACCCAGCTGCCATCCACATCCTTAGTTTCCGGATTGAAATGATAGACGCCTACACCCGCCAGTAAATAGGGGCGGAGTTTTCCGGCAAGGCCATCATATTTTTCCAGGAAATAAGTCGGATAAATTTCAGCAGCCACATAAGCTTCGCTGATCTTGGAACGGAAATTAAGATTCCGTTCCCGGCGGTCCATTTCAGCACCTCCTTTTGAAGGGGCCTGGGCATCATCGCCTGAAACATAACCGAGGTTACCAGCCAGACGTAAACCAAACCACTCAGCAGGGTAGTAGTTAAGGTACAGCCCTTTGTTCAGTTTGGTCAGGGGTAAATCAAGGTCTTTAATAAATGTCTTACCCACACCTGCACTGCCACCCAGGTCGCCAAGGAAGAACATCGGGCCTATGCCAAGACCGATTTCAACTTTGCCATTACCTGTTGTGAAAGATTGTGCCTGTGAGGAAAAAGAGAAGACTGCAAGGAAGCAGACTAGCGCGGACAGCCGCACTTTGAGTAAACTTGTTCTCATTGGTATCAGATTTCTGGTTTTCTACTATTGGATTTCGAGAACTAAGGTAGATGAATAGTAAAGTACTCGGCTAATTTTTTAACCGGTTTTTTTGATTTTGACCAGAATTAAAGCGGTTCTACTTCGTGTTTTTACGAAGACTCAGGGTAAATACATAATGATATGTTGGATATTATCCTCAAGATAAACATCCCCTTCCGGTTGAAAGCCCAGCGAAGAATAGAATGTTTTTAAATACAACTGTGCCCCGATACGGATGGGGCCGTTACCATATAATGTATATATATACTCAATCGATTTCTGCATCAGCTCACGACCAATCCCTTTTGCTCTTACGGAGGGAGAACTCACGACCCGCCCGATCGATGCTTCTGGATAGGATATACCCGGTGGTAATAAACGGGTATGCGCCAGCAATTTTCGGTCAGGTGTATCACTGTCCCAACCCATCAGGTGCCAGGCGTATAGATCTTTATTGTCCATGTCCTGGTACACACAGTTCTGCTCCACTACAAATACTTCACTTCTTAATTGAAGGATCGAGTAAAGTTCATGTGGAGTGAGTTCGTCGAATTTCTTCAGTGTCCAGGTGGTCATGTAACAGCTGTTTTGACAAAGATAAGGAGAGAGAGTCCACAGTCGGGAGTCAGGAGTCGGGAGTAAACAGCCCCTCCTAAGGAGGTTGAATCTTAAGTAACAAAAAGTTACTCGCTTTACGAACTGCCGCTCGTACCTCGTACCTCATACCTCGTACCTCTATCTCACTCTTCTTCCATTCTCCATCCTGATATACCTATCTACACATCCCGGTACGTCTTTCTCATAATGTGAAACAAATACCAGTGTCTTTCCGGTCACCGTACATACCCGGTTGGTCAGTTCCAGCAGCCGTTGCTTTCTGTCCGGATCCAGTCCCTGGCAAGGTTCATCCAAAATCAGTAATGGCGGGTCTTTAACCAGTGCCCTGGCCAGGAGCAGCATCCTTTGTTCGCCGGTAGATAACTCAAACAGGCGTTTATCCTTCAGCTGACTGACCCCACAGACCTCCATCCACTGCATCACCCATTCCGTATCTTCCGGGCCTATCTGGCGAAAAAGTCCGATCGTATCAAAAAGTCCGGAGGCGACCGTCTCAAAACCACTGGAAGCAGCATTAAAATAAACATGCAGTTCCGGCGACAGGAAGCCGGTTTTCTTTTTGATGTCCCAGATGCTTTCACCGCTCCCTCTCCGTTGGCCAAATAAATGAATTTTATTCGCATAGGCCTGCGGGTTATCTCCGTTTACCAGGCTTAAAAGGGTGGATTTACCGGCCCCGTTCGGACCGCTGAGCAACCAGCATTCCCCGGGTAGTACCCGCCAGCTGATGCGGTCAAGAATCAGTTTTTCGCCATATCGGACCGTTACGTCCTCCATGTCAATGATACTGTCAAATTCAGGATGTGCTGCCGACAAAGGGATTGCTGTCGCAATGCTGCTTTCCGTTAGGTCAGTGGCAATACTTGGTTGTTGTTGAAAAGAAAGACGGTCTTCCATGGTTTTCATCGTGCCCTGTTCCAGGATGATCAGCTTATCGGTACAATCCGGGATTTCATCCTTGGAACAGATAACCATTACCAGGACCCCGGATTGTTTCAACCGGTTGACCTGGCCATTCAGCCATTGCCGGGTCGATGTATCAAGACCGGTAAACGGCTGGTCCATGATCAGTACAGCCGGCTGCTGCAGCAGGGCATTCAGCAATTGCAGTTTTTTATTTTCACCATTGGATAACTGAATAAGTTTCTCCTCCAGCAGGTAGCCGATTCCCATTTCTTCTATCAGTTCCCGGTCCGTCTCCAATTGATGCCCCAAAGATTCAGCTACCGTTTGTGTTTCTTCCGTGTCATAGGAATTAAACCGCTGCTGGTAATACAAATCCGAGGTAGATTGCAGGGTCTTAAAATGATGCTGTTGCTCCACCCAGGCAATCGGACTCCCATCAGGTAAATGATAGGTAATCGTACCCTGGTAATATAATTGCTGAGTCAGCGCCAGTCCCAGGCTCGTCTTTCCACAACCTGCCGGCCCCGTAATAGCCAGGGCTTCGCCTGTGTTCACCGTAAATGAAATGTTTTCCAGTATTTTTTTCCCGGAACGGTTGATCGAAAGCTGATTGACTGATAAGACAGGGGATGGAGACATAGTTATAGTAATAAGTTATAAGTAGTAAGTAATAAGTAAGAAGAGTGTGTTAAAAGTACGAGGTAAGAAGTACGAGCGGCAATTCGTAAAACGAGTATCTATTTGTTCCTGTAGATTCAATCTCCTTAGAATGGGCTGTTTACTCCTGACTCCCGACTCCTGACTCCCGACTCCCGACTACTAACTCCCGACTACTATCTACTAACTAATATCCGTACTTGTCCTTCCATAATCCCTTTAAAAATTTCCTCAGCTCCTCTTCCCTCGCATTTTTTCCGGGTTGATAAAATGCTTTACCAGACAATTCTTTCGGGAGGTATTCCTGTGGCGAAAAGTTGCCCTCATAACTGTGCGAATACTGGTATTCTTTACCATAGCCCAGGTTTTTCATCAGTTTGGTTGGGGCATTGCGCACGTGTAACGGTACCGGTAAATCGCCATATTGCTTTACTGCAGCGGAAGCTTCGCCAATGGCTACAACGGCTGCATTACTTTTCGGAGAAGCGGCGAGGTAAGTGGCACATTGGGATAAAATGATACTGGATTCAGGGAAGCCAATTTTATTGACCGCATCAAAACAGGCATTGGCCATGACCAGGGCGGTGGGATTGGCATTGCCGATATCTTCGCTGGACAGAATCACCAGGCGCCGCGCTATAAATTTCACATCCTCTCCGCCTTCAATCATCCGGGCCAGCCAATAGACGGCGGCATTCGGATCGCTCCCGCGGATGGATTTTATAAAAGCGGAAATAATATCATAATGCTGTTCTCCGCCTTTATCGTACAGCGCTATTCGTTTTTGAGCGATCTCCATGACAAAGGCATCCGTGATGGTTACCTGTTCTCCGGCCGCTTCACATACAATTTCCAGCAGGTTGAGCAGTTTACGGCCATCTCCCCCAGAAATATTGATCAGGGCCGCTGTTTCTTTTAATTCAATTTGCTTTTTTGACAGGTATTCATCTTTTTCAATAGCAGTTTGCATGAGTCGCACCAGGTCCTGTTCATCCAGCGGTTTCAACACGTACACCTGGCACCGGGAGAGCAAGGCGCTGTTGACTTCAAAAGAAGGATTCTCGGTGGTGGCACCGATCAGGGTGATGATCCCTTTTTCAACCGCACCCAGTAAAGCATCCTGTTGTCCTTTATTGAAACGATGGATCTCGTCTATAAATAATACGGAACCATTTTGATGTCTGGCTTGTTCGATCACCTCGCGTACATCTTTCACCCCGGCACTGATGGCACTGAGCTGGAAAAAAGGAACCTGTAATGTATGGGCAATAATATTGGCGATCGTGGTTTTGCCGGTACCCGGCGGTCCCCAGAATAACATCGAATGGATCCGTCCATGTTCGATCGCCGTCCGGAGTATACTGCCAGGTCCCACCAGGTGCGCTTGTCCCATCAGTTCGTCCAGCGTCTGCGGACGGATTCTTTCAGCTAACGGCACTTGTGGATTCATAGGGTCAAAGTAACAAAAAACAGCTGTCAGACAGTACTTTTTTATCCGTTGTTAGTACTTTTTAACCGATTTAATCACAATGGCCGGAAATCAGGTAAAATACATCCGACACTTTATATCTTTAGCAATACGAATTATAAAACAGCGGTATGAAAAAAATTATTGGGTTATTATTCCTTTTCAATATTGGCTTTATTAATGCGCAACTTCGTCTGCCTGCCCTGTTTGCCGACGATATGGTGCTGCAGCAGAAAAAAGTAAATCGCGTATGGGGCTGGGCGGATCCCGGTCAGTTGGTACAGGTGGATTTCCTGGAAAAGAATTATCCCGCCTATGCGGATGCAAACGGTAACTGGTCTGTATTCCTGGATGCGGCATCCGCAGGTAAGACAGGTACAATGGCGGTGTGGGCTGGAGAAACAACGTTCGAATTTAAAAATGTAGCAATCGGTGAAGTCTGGATCTGTAGCGGACAAAGTAATATGGAATGGCGGATGGATATGCTGAAGGAAACCTATCCGCAGGAGCTGAAAACGGCCAGGAATGAAAATATCCGTTTTATGGTAGTTGAAAAGACACTCGCTACCAGTCCGCAGAAAGACCTGCCGGTTTCCACCAAATGGACCGCGGTAACTCCGGAAACAGTCGGTGCCTGTTCGGCCGTGGCTTATTGGTACGCCAAACAGCTTCAAAAAGAGTTGAACGTGCCCATTGGACTGATCGTGACTGCCTGGGGAGGAACCCCTGCACAATCATGGACCAGTTTTGAAGGGTTACATGACTTCTCCAGGTATACACAGAATTTTATTGATAAAATCCATCCGTTAAAACTGGAGGATATGAGTCGTAAACTCGAGGAAGGAAGAGAAACGTTCCGACGTACGATGGAGGCGAAAGCGGATTATATGAAACAACTGGTACAACCAGGTTTTGACGATAGTCAATGGAAGGAAATGTACCTGCCCAAACCCTGGGAAGCACAGGGCTTTCCGGCACTGGATGGGATTGTGGCCTATCGCCTTTCTTTCAATGTGGATGCAGCAGATGCCGGTAAAGAAGCAACACTGGATATGCCGGCTATTGATGATATTGACTCCACGTATATTAATGGAACTTTTATCGGCACGATGAGCCAATGGGATGCGTTGCGTAAATATAAAATTCCGGCGGGAGTATTAAAGGAGGGGAAAAATTTATTAGTGATCAAAGTACGAGATGATCAGGGTGGGGGCGGATTGAGTGACGGCGCGGTGAAATTTGCCGTAACAACAGGCTCCCGCACGATCGAACTCAAAGGCAATGCCCGGTATGATATCATTGCGGTTTTACCCGATCTGACCGGTGGTTTTGGTGCGCTTCAACAGCAGCCGGCGGTGTTGTACAATGCGATGATTGCTCCGTTGTTGCCATTGAGTATTCAGGGCGCAATCTGGTACCAGGGAGAAAGCAATGCCGATAATAAAGCGGATGCGATTGAATACAACAGGCTTTTCCCGGCCATGATCCGCGACTGGCGTCAGCGCTGGGGACAGGGTGAATTTCCTTTTCTCTTTGTACAGTTAGCCTCTTTCGGGGCCATTCAGTCACAACCGGCAGATGCCAACTGGGGTTATCTCCGGGAGGCCCAATCCGCCACTTTATCGTTGCCGAATACCGGCATGGCCGTTACTACCGATATCGGTAATCCGTTCAATATTCACCCGGTACAAAAACAGGAAGTAGGGGAGCGGCTGGCCGCCGAAGCCATGCGCGTGGTATACGGTAAGCCCAACTTACTCAGTACGGGCCCGCAATTCAGTTCTTTTAAAATTAAAGGCAACCAGATCATACTCGATTTTAAAAATACCGGCAAAGGATTATTGACCACGGTCGGTCCGTTAAAACAGTTTGCCATTGCTGGTGCGGATAAAAAGTTCTACTGGGCAGAAGCCGTCATCGTTGGTCGCCAGATCATCGTTACCTGCAAACAGGTCCCCAAGCCCGTAGCCGTCCGGTATGCCTGGGCCAACAGCCCGGTGGATGCGAATCTGTACAACAAGGAAGGGTTCCCGGCATCGCCGTTTCGTACGGATCGGTGGGAATAAGCTAGAAGCAAGAAGCTAGAAGCGAGAAGGAAGTTTTCCTTTGAATGTTTTTTGCTACCCTTTAAACGACCCCTTTACTTTCTCATTCCTTATTTTTTCTTCCTTATTTCTTATTTTTCCCCTTTTCAGCCCCTTCAGGAAAAAAACATAAAATCCTGTTCTTTTTCCCCTTGCTCCATTTCCACCCTGCTCTACTTTTACTTCCATAAGCGGAGGGTACTTGTGTTACGGATACTGCCGCTTATTGGTTCAATAAAGATTAGCAAGCTGAAGTCCTATGTCAATTCAACTTATCCCCGTAACACCTGTTTTTGCGGCTGCTGTTGTGTTTATTTAAACAGTGTCCAATCCAGCCCGGTCCTGATAGCCTTTCCTCCCGGGTATTATCCTGCCTCCAGCAGTTGGCAGGAACAACAACAGCCGCAAAACAGGGGGGTAGGATTTTGTATCATCCGCCTGTTCAACTACAGCTGTCATCTCATCAACTGTTCATCACCTGTATTCATTTATTAATGTTCCGGAAAAACCGCGGGTTTACTTTTTTTATTTACATCCTGAACTATTAATCACCAAACTAAATAAGATGAAATCATTACATCGTTACCTGACCATGGCCGGTGGCGCCCTGATCATTATTGCCTTATTCCTGCCGTTTACAGAACTGCTCGGCCAATCTGTAAGTGGATTGAAATTACAAGGGGCTACGAAATTTTACCTCATACTCGGTGTGGGAATGATCGTTCTTGGTTACCTGGATAAAAAGAAAAGCTACTACTATGCTGCGTTAATAGTAGGCGTATTGGTCATCCTGCTCTCGATGAAATACCAGTCTGATGTGAAGAAATTCAGTACGGTAGGCATGGGGCTCTGGGTATTACTGCTGAGCGGCGTGATCACCCTGGCCGGTGGGATTACTGGTATCAGAAGTAAAAAAGAGGTCACCACTTAAATCTTAAATATTAAAAACCGTAAAATGAAAACAAAAAATCCAATCTTTTATTTGCCCGTTTTGTTTGGTCTTTTTTTTACTGCTTGTAAAAAAGACAAATCGGCTGAAGCCGCAAAAAAATTGTATGTACTAACTATCGAAGTTAACAGTGCCACAGAGAATACATTCATACGTTATGTGGCGGATGGGGTATCAAAAACCATTGCCGACGGCGTCACTGAAACCGCTTTTGCGGATGACATGGAAGTGGAAGGACCGGACGTCTATATACTGGCCAACAGGGAAAGTATTGAATCAGGTACCCGGAATATGGTGGTATACAAAAACGGAACCGCGCTCTACACCCTGCCGTATTCAGATAATTTCCGGCCCAATTGTATGGCCATCCAGGGAACCAATGTATATCTCGCCGGCACCGGGAATGATGGAGTGAGCGGCAATCGTATAAAGCTCTGGAAGAATGGAGTGTTGAGCGATATTACAGATGGGACAAACAATGTACGGGTGTACGATATGCAGGTAAATGGAAATGACGTTTATCTCGCTGGATTGGAATATAACCCCAACTCCGGCTATCAGCAGGCAAAATACTGGAAGAACGGAACCGGGGTGATTTTATCAGCCGGAACCGGGCAGGAAACGCAGGGAGAATTACATCGGATCCTGGTAAAGGGAACCGATGTGTATTGCTCCGGTATGATTAACGGGAAACCCACTCAATGGAAAAATGCGGAAGCTACTCCGTTGAGTACAGAATATGGTACTTGCTACGGAATAGCAGTATCTGGCACTGATGTATATGCTGCAGGCACTGTTCAGGCAGGAAATACCTACCAGGCCGTCTATTGGAAAAACGGCACGCAGGTCAGTCTCAGCAACAGCACGACTGCACCCGATGGGGCCAGTGTATTTGGTATAGGAACCGACGGTACGGATGTTTATGTAGTGGGTTCTATTGAGTTGGGGTCCAATGTCTCGAAAGGGGTATACTGGAAGAATGGCGTGCAAAACATAATTCCAGTTACAGGATTGAATAAGTCATACGGTTACCGTATGGTCTTCAAATAAAAGGTTAAGGTTCTCGAAAACGGGCTATGCCTTCCAGGCATGGCCCGTTTTCTTTCCTGGTATTAATACACTTATTTATTATTGCCCGGCATTCATTCGTTCGCCGGCACAATCTGTTAATGTGCATCCGGAAAGCCGCACAGAATCATTTTTTTTACAACCTAAATTAAAACAATGAAAAAAATCTTACCCCTCCTCGCCCTGACCCTTGTAATCGCCGCCTGTAATTCCGGAAAAGACAAGTATCCCGAAATGGCCCAATCCATGTGTGATTGCTTTAATAAAATTAAGGACTCCCTGCCGCCTTCCGCTATGAAATTGTTTGAAAAGGCAGCCGTAGCTCCCAGTGCCAAAGAAACCTATGAATCCGGGGCTAAAGAATTGTCACCTGAAGACCTGCAACGCATGATGAGTGCATTGCTGCAAGTTTCAAAACCAGGCTCAGCCGTCAGCGATTGCTTGTCGGAAATGGATAAGAAATACAAAACTGCCGATAGCCAGCAGGAAGCAACCCGTAAAATGGTCGATGCACTGAAAGGCTCAACGGGTTGTGAACTGATGGTTACGATGATGCGGATGCAGGTTGAGAAAGGTAAATAGCCTGCCCGGGCAGATCCATTCCCCGTTGAAGTTTCATTATTGCAGTGGAATAATACTGGTTTTCACCCGGTCAGCTGGCTGATCGGGTGAAAACCAGTATTTGTGCCAGACGGCTTGACAGATTTCATTAAGCAGGAAGCAGGTATCCGTTTCCCGTAGCTGTAAATACCAGTATTTTAGCTTATTATACAAGCCGCTACTTTAAATTTTCACAAGCCATTTCCTGCACGGTGAATTCCTTGAAGCGGGAGCTGCTGAACTTGCCACCCAAATAATCCTGGTACAGATCGATCTTGATGATCCGGCATTTTCCATCCGGCCCCTTTGCGCCGATGGCGGTCCCGATCTGCCGGTATTCAGGTAAACCGGAAATGTCATTTTTCTTAACGTACCAGTCGGCAGTCAGCAATGCCTGGCTTACCAATGTATAGCCCGGATATTTTTGGGTGAAATATTGTTTGAACCAGCCTTCTTGTTCCGGATTACGGGTTACCGCTTTTGGCATAAACACATCCGCGATTTCCCCATCCCGGTTCTTTTTGATCAGGGCCAGCAGGGATTTATTATCCGGGTATTGTTTTAACCCTTCCTCAATCCGGCTGATCCCATCATCCACACCCGGCGTTTCGGGAAAAATTTTTTTCAATGCCTTCAGGTAGGCGAGTTCACTTTTTAATGCCTGTATACTTCCTTTGGCCCGGCAGATCAGGTTTTCCACCGGGGTCTGTTGATCATTCGTGAAAGTGCCCTGTTTTTCAATAAAGCCGAAATGATAATCGATCTGTTCGAAACTTTTGCCAGTCCCGGCTTTTTTAAAATTCTCTGTGGCCAACTTCATTTGTTTCGGATCGCTGGGCCCGCTGAGAAACTGTTGTACAAAGGCCTCAAACTGCTGTATTCGGGTCTCACTTAATATCTGGTAATCGTTGCAGGGAGAGGAGGTGAAGTAGTCACGGAGCACCTGTGGAACAGTAAAATTCTTCAGAAATTTGGCCGTACGTTTTCCCCTGGCTGTATCCTCCAGCACTTTTTCATATGGGTTTGCATCGGGCGAATGACGCGGATTTTCCCGGCCGGGTTGGGCAAAAAGACTGCTCAGGCAGATACTCAGTATACCAAATACGAATATTTTTTTCATGTGTAGTGTGTTAATGGATTATTTATTAAGGTTTTCGCAGGGAACAATGATCGGCGGGCCTGGCATTACCAGGGTGGCTGCACTGTATTTACCGCCGCCTTCATACGTTTGCTGCACCCGGCCTGTGGCAAAACCACAACTGCCATCTGCTTTTTTTATGGCCATATTCACATCTGCTTCTTTGTACAAGGGGATATCCAGTGCGTTTTTTTCAATGACCCAGGCGGAAGTAATATGTACTTTCACTACGGTGATCTTGTCCTCGGCCCAGCTGGATTCGTATCTTTTTTTCACCATTTGTTCGATGGCCGGATCACTCATTACGGCTTTTTTCATCCGCAGACTTTTTACCCATTCCAGGTTGTTTTTCTCCATTTTGGCGATATAGTCTTCACGGCTGCCGTATTGTTTAATGGCAGCTTCAGCTTCCGCCAGTTTTTCCTCGAGTGAGATGGCTTCCGGGTACACTTTCATCGCACCGGCTATATAAGCTTTGTATAAATAAAGTTCCTGGAGATAAGAAACATAGGAAATACTTCTGCCTGTATTGAAGCCGTCGGCTGCGTTTTTAATGGCGAATGTTAAGCCATGCACTTTACTGGTGATCACATGGTATTTACTCTTTATTACGGCTGCTGTGGGTTTGTTTTTCAGGAACGCATTTACCCTGGTTTCAAATTCAGCAATCACTTTATCACTTTCAGCAATTGCTTCCAGCATGGCCGGTTTATTGGAAGAACGGTCACCCGGCAGGTTGATCGTTCCTTTGGTAAAAAGAAAGGAATTGTCAAACAACAGGTCCATTTCTTTTTGGGTGTTTTGGGCGCCATCCCTGGAGTAGCCACCCCGGTTGCCACCGGGCTGGGCGGATAGTACGGCAGGTGCTGTCAGCATAACGATGAAGAGAAGACGGATTAGTTTCATTTTTATGTTTTTTAGTAAAGAGATATTACTTAGTCGCATAAAACTAACCGGGAGGCTGCCTTTTTTTTCCTGAGATAAACAATTTACAGGCGGGAACAAGCAAGTGATGGAGTGGAGTGAACAGGCGATTTGACAGCAGATGCAACCCTTGTAAAAAAATGGCGGGCCCGAAACCGGAACCCGCCTGCTCATGGATGAATCAGACTTTACTGCTCAGGGAAATGGTCCGTGTATACGGTGCCATAATTTATGGAGATTATGCTGCAATGGGTAAGGCCTTCCTGCAAACCTGACTGGTCAGGATGACCTTCCACAACCAGCTCCGTGTCTTCATCAAGACTATCCAGTTGTACCGTTTCAGTACCGGAAAACCGGCAGGAAAATGGCCGGGGATTCGTACTTAATGAATCTTCGTCAACCAGGTAGATATGCCCGGATTTTTTATTTTTTCGCAGCAGCCCTTTTACCAATACCGGGGAGAATGATTTTGTTCCGGACAGACGGGTTGCTGCAGTTACTGAAAGCAATTTCCCGGACTTTTGTTTGCTGTTACTGCCATTTGCTTGTTGTCGGTAAGTCAGGAGTATCACGATCAGAATGGCACAGATGCCCAGCAGCCGGCGGAAAAGGGGTGGATTCATGGGGTGTTGTTTTAACGGATTCAAACCTACAAACCGTATTTTGGTCTTTCCGGCCAGATAAACAAGTGAAGGGCTGTATTCGTTAAACGAGGGGTCCGGATTTACAGTTGTCTATTCAGGTTTAAGCGGTTTTTTCGGTTAAAAACGGTTGCCGGTAAATCAGTTATTCATTTCCGGCTATCAGTTGTTTGTTTCGGGGTATTTACTGTTAAGGTGGCTGTGTCATTGAACGTCCTGCCA
The DNA here is from genome assembly GCA_963169885.1 of Bacteroidota bacterium. Classification (GTDB taxonomy): domain Bacteria; phylum Bacteroidota; class Bacteroidia; order Chitinophagales; family Chitinophagaceae; genus JJ008. The sequence continues at coordinate 5,641 of CAUJFR010000284.1, read as the reverse complement.
GTAGCTTTACGGATATGCAGCTGGTATCTGAGTCGCACACCCACATTCGTCTGTTGGATATCCAACATAAGGTGGCAGGGGAACTGATCTATAAGGATGTAACCATGAAAGAGGCAACCCTTCAGGTGCAGGACATTTATGCTTTACGGTATACGGGTACTGGAAAATGGGAATGCTTCAGGTTGGAGGAGAAGAAAGAGAAACTGCACAGCAGGATGAAAGTCAACCGGGGAGCCGTGATGGAACTGAGTTTTCCTCTTCGTCGTAAAACTTACCGCTTTAAGCGTTCCGGTGCATGGCGCCTGCGCTTTGTCTTACTGAACAAGCAGGGTGAAGAGATAATGGGTATACTTCCCGGAATTAACTGGAAGAAAATGATCCATGATTTTACCCTGCAAATTAATGAAGAGTTCAGGGAAGAGTGTTCATCTTTACTTATTTTACATGCGGTTCATTGCGCCAACTGCTGGATGAGTATGATGAATGGCGGCCCTGTTCCGGCATTGGTAAGCGTATAATCTTCCTTAAAACGAAAGGACAGAATGAAGCATACTTTTTTAATACTGCTGTGGTTAATCGTGATCCGGGTTTCCGGCCAGGGCAACTGTGATTGTTCCATTGCGGATGGGAAAGCGGGCTGGTCCCTGCTCCTTCAATCACCGGATAAGAACTGTCAGGCGCTTGGCTATGAAGTATATGCCGAAGAACTGGTAAAAGGGAAAAAGCTGGATTCGGCCATGTATTGCCTGGAAAATGCATTGAATTTTTACCTCTACAGTAACTGTCCCCCGTTTCGTCAGGCGGCTGTATATAAGCAGATGGCTTCCATTGCTGAGAATAAGGCCGATTTTTCGTCGGCGCTCTCATTTAACCTGAAAGCACTTGAATTGGCGGAAAAGGCGAATAATGGATTGGAACGGGCTTCAGTTTTACTGAATATTGCCCAGGTGTTTAACCGGCTGAAGCAGTCTGACAAGGGAATTGAATATACCAGGCAATCATTGCCGTTGGTGGAGAAAATGAATGCATCTGTCACCAAAGCAGAATTGCTGAATAAGATTACGGCCCGGTATTTTTATTATTTCCAGGATATTCAGCAACCTGTATTTGCCGACACCGCGGAATATTATGTGCGGCAGGCACTTTCTGTTGCTAGAGAGGTGCAAAATATAAAAGAGCAGATTATTGCCCTGACCCGTTTAAATGCGATTTATGAAAGCAGGGGGGAATATAAAAAAGCGCTGGACTTTATTGACCAGGCGCTTGTAATGTGTGTACAGGGGGTCCATGGCCGTCAGCTAACCACCCTGTATGGTGATAAAGGTAACTTACTGCGTCAGATGGGTGATTTTAAAGAAGCCCGCCGGTTTGCGGACTCCTGCCTGTATTATTGTGAGGCCGAAAAATATCCCCCGCTTATTTCCAATGCGTGGAGCCTGATCTATGATATCGAAAATCAAGCCGGTAATTTTAAAGAAGCACTTTTTGCAAGGAATAAGGAGAAGCATATTAATGACAGTCTCAGTTCTGCTGACCGTGCCCGGGCCGTGAATGAACTGGAAAAAAAGTATAACCAGGCAAAAAATGAGCGAACCATTCGTGAACTCGCCCAACAAAAACAAATATGGATACTGATCGGGGTGGCCGGATTGCTGGTGGCCCTTGTTATTGCTTTTTTCCTTCGACAGCAGTCATTAAAACACAAACAGAAAATTCTTGAAACCGAGCAACGGCTGAACCGGGCCCGGATGAATCCACATTTTTTCTTTAACGCGCTGGCCTCTCTGCAAAGCTTTGCCATCCGGGAGAATGACGGACAGGCTATTGCGGTTAATCTTTCCAAGTTCAGTCATATCATGCGGGAAACACTCGAGAGCACTTATAAGGAATATGTAACGGTGGAACAGGAGATTGATTTTCTCCGGGAATATCTCGATGTTCAAAAGATCCGGTTTCCGCAGAAATTCAGTTTTACAATAGAGGCAGATCCGGATCTGGAAACAGATGAAGTGCAGATTCCGGCGATGATCATTCAGCCATTTGTAGAAAACAGCGTGGAACATGGATTCAGCGGCATAGATTATACGGGTAATATCCGGGTATATTTCAGTAAGCAAGGAAAGGAATTGCGGATTCTGATTGAAGATAATGGCAAAGGGTTGATTACCGGAAACCAGGATAAAGAAGGTCATGTAAGCCGGGCCAGCCAGATCATCCGGGACCGGATTTACCTGCTGAACTTAAAGCTCCGGACGAAAGCCAGTTTTAGTATTGATAACGGTAACGGTCAGCAAGGGGTACAGGTAAAGATTCACCTGCCTTTACTATATAAAGAAGATATATAATATGCGCATACTCATCATCGATAATGAACCAGCATTGCGGAGCGGGCTCCGTCAGCTGGTGAATTCCATAGGTAAGCCGGAAGATCAGGTAGAGGAGGCAGAAGGGGTTATGACAGGACTGGATAAAATAGCCAGCTTTGATCCGGATCTTGTTTTCCTGGATATTGAAATGGAAGACGGTACGGGATTTGACCTGTTAAAGCAGTTGAATAACCCGTCCTTTCAGCTGATTTTTACCACGGCACATAATAAGTACGCGATTCAGGCATTTAAGTTCAGCGCGATTGATTATTTACTCAAACCGGTAGATCCGGGCGAACTGGCGGCGAGTATGGAAAAGGCCAGGACCAATATCCGTAAATCGGACCTGAATAACCAGCTGGCCGTGCTGATGCAGCAGTTATCGGCCAAACCAGGCCCTGATAAAAAGATTGTACTAAAGGATATTGAATCCACTTATTTCGTAAAAATCAGTGATATCCTGTATTGTGAAGCGGGCGGGACGTATACAAAATTCTATATTGATGGTTCAGACCCGATCCTGGTCTCCAAGAACCTGAAAGAATATGAAGCCATACTTGAACCGCATGGGTATTTACGCACCCACCATTCATACCTGGTGAATCCCGATAAGATCAAAATGTATGATAAAACCGACGGCGGGGCATTGATCCTGGTCAGCGGGCACTCCATTCCGGTCAGTCAGCGGAAAAAGGAGATGATCTTGCAGATTCTGGAGAACCGGTAATTAGTTGCATGAATCTTACCCTGAAGCACTCAGTAAATTTTTTACTCTTGTTCACCGGCATATATCGGAAATAATCAGACTGATTTTGACTTTTAGAATAGGTAGAGGTGGTTTTTTCAAAAGGCGCTGGAATTTTAATATTAAGTACTAAGGCTGACTGATACAATCCGTTACATTGAAATATATTGCAGTATGAAAAGAACATTGGTCATTGGCGACATACATGGCGGCTTAAGGGCCTTGACGCAGGTTTTGGAAAGAGCCAATGTGACCCCCGATGACCGGCTGGTATTCCTGGGCGATCTGGTGGATGGCTGGAGTGAATCGGCCCAGGTGGTGGTTTATGTGATGGAACTGGCACTACAACAGGAATGTATTTTCATCAAAGGAAATCATGATGAATGGTGTGAGGACTGGCTGCGTACCGGACAGGCAGACAGTCGCTGGCTCCTCCATGGCGGCATGGAAACTGTCCAGAGTTATGACGGATATGACGTGGAAAAAAAGAAGAAACACCTGGCCTTTATTGCAGGGATGAACTATTATGAAATCGACCTGGAGAACAGGCTCTTTATCCATGCTGGTTTTACCTCCATGCATGGTCCGCATGCAGAGTTTCATGCGTCTAATTTCAGCTGGGACCGGACCCTTTGGGAAATGGCGCTTACCATGGATAAACAATTGACTAAAGAATCGCCGTATTATCCAAAACGATTGAAGTTATTCAGTGAAATTTTTATCGGGCATACGCCCACTCAATATTACAATTGTGAAGTACCAATGAACGGAGCGAATGTCTGGAATATTGATACAGGGGCCGCGTTTAAAGGGAGGTTGTCTGTCATGGACATTCACAGCAAAGAATTTTGGCAGAGTGAACGCCTTACCGATCTGTATCCGGGAGAGAAAGGCAGGAACAAATAGATATAAGCGAATTAACATATAAATGTCCTGTTGTATAATGTGATACCTTGCACTTTGTTTGTTATTGTTTTGTGCTGATGGTAAATTTTACATTATGCGTACTTATCTCCCCGCTTTCCTTGGTCTTCTCCTTTTGCTTGCCTGTGAAAAATCAACTCCTGCGGCAACAGGGCCGGTGATCTCCGGACTGGATTGTTCTTCCCTGAGTTTTAGCGGAACACCAACGGCCGGTATTGCCTTTAATGGCACGGTAACCGTCAACTATTCCGGAGGAAATGGTAAAACATATGCTGCGGGAACGATTGCCAGTTCTACAGGAGTTACCGGGTTAAATGTCAGTCTGCAGTCAGGCACACTGGCCAGTGGGACCGGAAGTCTGGTTTTTACGGTTACCGGTACCGCATCTGGTCCGGGTAATGCTGTATTTAGTATCAGTTTTGGCACTAAAAGTTGTTCCGTTATTTTACCGGTTGCCGAGAATAACAGCTATGAACAATATGGTACTCCCTTTGCCAACGTACCGGACCGGAAAGATGCTATAATATATCAGGTAAACATGCGGGTGTTCAGCACTGCCGGTAATTTTCAGGGCGTGATTGATCGCCTGGATTCAATCAAGGCAATGGGCGCCAATGTCATATACCTGATGCCCATCTACCCGGTGGGTGTGACCAATGCGTTTAATTCACCTTATTGTGTAAGAGACTACAAGACAGTTAATACAGAATTCGGATCGCTGACTGATTTAAGGGCGTTGGTGGATGGAGCACACAGCCGTAACATGAGTGTGTTGCTGGATTGGGTGGCCAATCATACTTCCTGGGATCATACCTGGATCAGCACACATAATGACTGGTATCAGAAAAATACAGCAGGCGCCATCATTAGTCCGCCAGGCATGGGCTGGAATGATGTAGCCCAGCTGGACTTCACTAATACCTCGATGCGGCTTGAAATGATCCGTAACCTGAAGTACTGGATATACACGGCCAATATTGACGGATACCGCTTTGATTATTCAGATGGTCCTCCATTTTCATTCTGGAAACAGGCGGTGGATTCCTTACGCCTGATCAATACCCATAAATTATTATTAATGGCGGAAGGCAGCCGTTCGGATCATTATTCCGCCGGTTTCGATTATACATTTGGGTTCAATTTTTATGGTGGACTACGGGGGGTATTTGGAAATGGACTACCAGCCACCAACTTTGATGTCCTTAATAACCTGGAGTTTTCAGGAGCCACGAACGGACAGCAGGTTGTTCGTTATACCACCAATCACGATATCAATGGATCCGATGGTACGCCGCAGGAGTTATATGGAGGTTTAACCGGCTCCATGTCCGCCTTTATTGCGGCTTCATTGATGAAAGGGGTGCCGATGATTTACAATGGACAGGAAGTCGGCACGCCTTACCGGCTGACCTTTCCATTTACCAGTGCGGATATCAACTGGACACTGAACCCGGATTTAAAAGCCGAGTATAAACGGATACTCGCTTTTCGTAACAACAGTGCTGCCATTCGGGGTGGTACACTGACTTCTTTCAGCAGTGCCGATGTACTGGCTTTTACGAGGGAACTGGGGACAGAAAAAGTATTGGTTTTATCGAATGTGAGA
>CAUJFR010000283.1 GCA_963169885.1 Bacteroidota bacterium | reverse complement strand
TTGCAGGTAAATAAAAATCACTAACCCCGATTATAAAATTTCTTTGTGAAGTATACAAAAAACGCTTTCCCGGTTATAGCAATCGTTCTCGCGGTTGCTATTCTGTTTCCGGCCTGCCGCAAAATCAACGATGCTACTGAGCTGGGCAGCGGTCTTATACCACCAATTGACAATATTAATACCTTTGAAACCTTCCTGGATATCGAATCCGATAACCTGTTGTATAATGACACTAATAAAGTGTATTATGCTGATCTTCACGCACTTGGTTATATCAGCGGGGATACGGAATTTGGCACCACCAAGGGGGAATCTTATTTTAATATCAGTTATTCCAATTACCTGATCAACCCGTTTTATAATAAAGATTCAGTGATAGCGATTGATTCGGTGGTCCTCTCTTTAGGCTACGACAGCTATTATGGCGATACCAGCAGTGTGCAGACGGTCCGGGTTTATGAACTGGCGCAGACTTCCGGATTCAACGATACCACGTTATATAAGTACAATCAGGCTGATTTTCTGACCACCGGTTCTGAACTGGGGTCTAAATCATTCCAGGTTAAGAATCTGAATGATACCATCCTCCATATCAGGAAGAGAGATACCACCAAACTGGTAAATGTACTCCGGATCCCATTGGTCAATACACTGGGGACCCGGTTTATGAATTATGATACCACTTTTTCCGCCAATGGCGGGTTTCGCTCCGATTCAATCCTGAAGACCCTCTTTCGCGGCCTGGCCATTAAAGCAGATAATAGTGGGAATGCCCTGACGTATATCAGTCCTTCTGATAATAGTAACACCCGTCTCACGATCTATTTTCAGGTCAAGAAAAACGGGATTATTGATACCACGTCGGTCGACTTCCAGCACTCCTCAGGCGGACAGGCAAATATCATCAGGCGTACACCGGGGGGGGGATGGAATAATTACCTGACCAATACCGGTACCAATGACGACCTGCTTTATATTCCGGGTACCCCGGGATCCTACGGTTTGCTCCGTATTCCGGCCCTGGATACTTTCCGGAATGTGGTAGTCCACCGGGCAGAAATTATAGCCAATCCTATCCGTACTGCAGGGGATGATATGTTCCCGCACCAGCAGGCCCTGTTTCTGGACCGGGTCAGTGCCACAGGAGACTCCTTACTGACCTTTGATGCCGATATGTTGTTGTCCAATAACTTCACGAACTATACTTACGAAATCAACACGTTTGGCGGGTTGATCAAGTCGGACAGTACCTACCGGTTTAATATATCGAGGTATGTACAGAGTATGGTAACCAACCGGACGGCTAATTATAAAATGCGGTTATATACCCCTGTCAGAACCTTCGTCTTTTCACCAGGCTATAATGCCATCAATCAGATCTATGTGACAGACCAGCCTGGATATGGAAGGGTGGTACTGGCCGGCGGCAGCTATATTAACCCGGCAAAACGGCTGCGGATGCGCCTGGTCTATTCTAAATTGTAACGGGTGATCAAAATATGTTCAAAAGTCCTTCCTTTCACGGGAAGGGCTTTGTTCTTTATAAATGCCCCCTTATCTTTGCGTCCTTAAAAACTATTAACTCATGCCTTATTTATTTACCTCTGAATCCGTAAGTGAAGGTCATCCTGATAAAGTGGCCGACCAGATTTCCGATGCACTCATTGATAACTTCCTGGCTTTTGATGCACAGTCAAAAGTGGCTTGCGAAACCCTGGTTACTACCGGACAGGTGGTGCTTGCCGGTGAAGTAAAGTCAAAAGCTTACCTGGACGTTCAGGAAATCGCCCGCGGAGTCATCCGTAAAATAGGGTATACCAAGAGTGAATACATGTTTGAAGCCAGCAGTTGCGGGGTATTGTCTGCTATTCACGAACAATCTTCCGATATCAACCAGGGTGTAGACCGCAAAAAGAAAGAAGAGCAGGGTGCCGGTGACCAGGGAATGATGTTTGGCTATGCCACCAACGAGACAGAGCACTATATGCCCCTGGCACTTGACCTGGCGCATAATCTCCTGATCGAACTGGCTGCTATCCGTCGCGAAAAGAACTCTAAAATGCCTTACCTGCGTCCGGATGCCAAAAGCCAGGTAACCCTGGAATATGATGACAATAATCAGCCCGTACGTATTGATGCGATCGTTATTTCAACCCAGCACGATGATTTTGACAGCGAAGCTAAAATGCTGGCCCGTATTAAAAGCGATGTGATCAACATCCTGATTCCCCGGATGAAGACCAAATACAAGAAGTACGCAAAGCTGTTCAACAGCGATATCAAATACCACGTTAACCCAACTGGTAAGTTTGTAATCGGTGGTCCGCATGGTGATACCGGTCTTACCGGCCGTAAAATCATTGTGGATACCTACGGTGGAAAAGGTGCACACGGAGGTGGAGCCTTCAGTGGTAAAGATCCTTCTAAAGTAGATCGTTCTGCCGCTTATGCCACCCGTCATATTGCCAAGAACCTGGTAGCAGCCGGCGTAGCCAGTGAAGTGCTTGTACAGGTTTCATACGCGATCGGAGTGGCCAAGCCTACCAGTATTAACGTGAATACTTATGGTACCGCAAAAGTGGACCTGACCGACGGAGAAATCGGGAAGATCGTGGAAGCCGTATTTGACATGCGTCCTTACTTTATTGAACAACGCCTGAAACTGCGTAATCCGATATACAGCGAAACTGCTGCTTACGGACATATGGGTCGTTTGCCCCAGGTGGTTGAGAAAACCTTCACCTCTCCTGATGGCAAAACGGTAACCCGTAAAGTTGAACTCTTTACCTGGGAGAAACTGGATTATGTCAGCAAAGTGAAAAAAGCTTTCGGTCTTAAATAAACTGAACAGTCTCATTTAAAAACCCTGGAAGATCCTGTCTTTTCAGGGTTTTTTATTTCCACATCACGAATCGCTTAATTTTACACGGTGAAACAATTCAGACAACCCCATCGTCCCAAAAAAAATACACTCGTCATTGGCCGCCCGGCTGTAATGGATGCATTACGAAACGGACAGCAACTCGACCGGATTTACCTGGATACAATGGCCCAGGGTACCGATATACGGGAACTAAAGCACCTGGCTTCCCAGGCTGGTGTACCCATCAATTATGTACCAGCAGCTAAACTCAACAGTTTTAATATTACCGGTCATGAAGGCTGTGTGGCACAAATAGCCAAAGTACAATACCAATCCCTGCAGGATGTAATTTCCTTTGTCACAGAAAGCGGGGAAGCACCTTTATTCCTGATCCTTGATGGCATCACGGATATCCGGAATATCGGGGGAATTGCCCGTACAGCTCTGTGTACCGGGGTGCAGGCCATTATCATACCCGATAAAGGAGTAGGGGCCCTGAATGAAGATGCCATCCTGACTTCCGCCGGCGCGCTGGAAACGATTCCGGTTTGCCGTGTAAACAGTCTGATGAAAGCGGTCGATGAACTTCACCTGAACGGTATCCTGGTGTTTGCCAGTGAAATGACGGCTGAAAAGACAATCAGTGAGGTCGATTTTACCATCCCCTGTGCGATTGTATTGGGTGGAGAAGAAAAAGGCGTTTACCCTGCACTGATGAAAATATGTGATGAGAAAATCAGGATTCCCATGAAAGGTGATTTCGAAAGCCTGAATGTATCTGTGGCCACCGGAATGATCCTGTATGAAGCGATGACCCAGCGGATGAAAGGCTGATCATTGCAGGCTCAGTGCTACCATTTCGTCTACAAATTCAAAGAAAATATCTTTAAGCCCGCTGTCAGCATCGGTACCGTAATTGACAAAGAAGATATGCGTAACACCCCGTGTGGGAAAGAAAAACAGGTTGGCTGAATAACCGAGATCCCTTCCTTTATGTCCGATTCCAAAGTCGGTACCCCGAATATATGATTGCTGAATTCCATACCCGTAGTAATTACTGTCGTCCTTTTTTCCCCAGCTTTTCATAAGGGTCAGTGATGCCGGCTTCAGGAAAGTTTCACGGATCAGCACCGCGTCAATAAAAGTGTACAGATCATAAATATTACTGTATAACCCGCCATATCCATTCCCGCTGCCGGTTACAAGATTAGATACATTCACAATACTGCCATTATTATAGAGATCATAATACCCCTGTGCAGTGGTTCGTGGCAACAGATCATGTGGCTGATAAAATGTATTTTTCAAACCCAATGGCTCCAGTACATACTGGTGGAGCAACTGACTATGCTTTTTTCCTGTCTGTGCCTCCAGGATCATGGTGACAAGTACTGTATTGGTATTGGAATAAACTGCGGTATCACCGGCTGAAAATTCGGCCGGTTTATCATAGATATACTCCAGTAATTCCGCTGGTCCCCATTTTTTAGTTGGATTATTGAGAACAGCCAGGTAAAAAGCGTCTTCATTGATCAGGTCCGCAATGCCCGTTTCATGTTTCAAACAATGTCCGAGCGTGATCTGATTCCCGTTGGCCAGTTTGTCTGTAATCCTGGCCGGCAACCAGTCTTTTACCTTGCGGTGCAGTGCGGCATATCCCATTCCGGTATTAGCAGAATCTTCCATCAGGCGAAAAACCAGGGTGCCTATGAAAAATTTGGTGATACTCGCTGCTTTGGATACTGTACCCGGATTAAAATCGATATCATTTGAAAGATCCGCTTTACCGGCGGCACCCATCCAGGTACCGGATGCATCCCTGACCAGGAGGGAGATACCCGGAAACCCCTTCTTTTTATATTTTTCCAGCAGGTTCAGGAAAGCGGTATTTTTCGGATGACGGCTGCTGCTGTCAGACCATGGGCTGCTGATACCCACCTGGGTGGTAATGCTGATCTGTGCCTTTTTACAAGAGCAAGGGAAGAGCGGCAGTACAAAAAGGTAAAGCACGATTTTTTTCATACGAATAGTTTAAAGGCTATTTGTTTTTTCTGGTCAGTGGTCTGGATAATCCCAGGAGAAAACTGTTATAGGGAAGAAGGGGTACATAGGACTTCACAAAAGGAAATTGCAGCCGTTGCTGATAACTGATAAACAGATTGAGCGAATTGGCGGAAGCTCCTTGCAACTGATAACCTGCTCCCAATGCGAAGCAGGCATTGGCCTGCATACGTCCGGGGCCTTTATTATTTTCATAGTCACCTGCCTCATTCAACCGTAGTTTGGCCGTAGCAGGAATGGAATGCAGGTATCCGGCACCGGCTTCAGTGAAAGCAGACCAGTGCTGATTAAATTTATACCGATAACCCAGGTTGCTGTAAACCGGTATACCATACTGTACAAACCGGTGATAGAAACAGGCAAGCCGGAAATCGTAATACCAGTCATGTTTGTTTTTTACAGCGAAGTTTTTCCCATACGAAATTTCAATACCCGGATGAAACGCTTTGTAAAATATACCGGTAAACTTCCCGAAGGGAAGAGCTGTGTGGGTATTCATTACGGAGAAACTTATAAACTTTGTTTTTAACTGCTGCTGCGCATCCAGTTTAAAACTAAGAACGGTTAACATCAGAAGCATGAGATATTTATTCATAACCAGCGAATTTATCTGTTTAACGTTCAGTGTTAAGAACCAGGATTTCAAGTTAATTTTCCCGGATTCTATTCATTCAATTTCATCCGTCGTGCTTTTAAACTTGCAGACCTTCCCTTATAATCACTTTCAAATACTTATATACTTGTACCTGTTTTACTTATACAGATTTGTCTGAAGCCGGGATGATTTTTTGTGGTAGCTTTTCCTGAACGTTTTTTCGTGTTTGAATGGAACTCCACGGATGATCAGATTCCCATACCTGTCGAGTGCTACCGGATTACTTCGGCTTAATACTCCGATTTCTGCATCATACTTATTCCAGATTCCCATATTTTTCCAGGCCGGTTCGTAACATAAATCCCTGAACAATTTGCGTCCGGGAAATCCTCCAACGGATGGTCTGCGACGGAATAGACCAGGTTTGGTCATTACCCAGCTTTCAGATGCATATACTTTGCCGCAGTGTACTATATTGCCAATGGCAATCATCAGCGAATCTCCATTCATTCTTGTCGTGTCCTTATAGTCAACCGAAGACCGATTATAAGTGGCACCTCCATAACAGGATCCGATAACCAATCTTGATTCTGCATCCGCATAGGAGGTTAAGCCCGATAAGTATTTAATAAGAGTACTGTCTTTTAGAGTTTTGTAACTTATTTCATCACTTCCGATATAAAATAATGAATATCCCTTTTTATACATACCATGAGAATCAAACCAGATGGTACCTAACCTGGCATCATTAGCTTGCAGGCGCTTAGTTATTTTTAACGATGCGTGTTTTGCATCACGTGCAACGATGGAAACAAATTGTCTTTTACAGAAGAAGCCTCTTACTTTGGATCGAAACACATTATAACGGGTCGCCATATCCAGTTTCCCTTTTTTTCTTTTACTCACTACAAAGAAGTTGATTTTCTTTTTTTCTGTTACGTCTGATGAAATATTTACTTCAGTTTGCTGGCAAATACCTTTATGAAACTGGAATCCCAGAAACAGTATCAGGCAAATGATCGTTTTAGTTTGCATGGTGTTGCTTTAAGATGATTTGGTTTGTTGACCTATCAAAAATCAGCAGGTACATCCGTTTGAAATAATTGGTTTTAGCATTACTATAATCTAAAATGGTAGTTATCAGTGATTTTTCTGCCAGGTGATCCAGATTTGGATTTTTCCCGTATTATAAAATGTGTTTCGGGCAGCCTTTTGCAGTTTTCCGTAAACATTTTTTTGAACATTACGGATTTTTCGTATATTTCTTATGCAATGGAAACTATTGAGCTTCAACAACAATTGTTTCAGCACCTGAAAGAGAACCTGCCGGCACACCTTTCACTGGTAGATGAACTATGTTCATTACTGGATCTCAGTGCAGATAGTGTTTACCGCCGGATAAGGGGTGAAAAGCCGATCACACTTACTGAGTTACGTGTTATTTGCGAAAAATACCGTTTGTCACTCGACAAACTCATTCAGTTACAGACTGATTCTGTTTTGTTTGATGCCCCCGGATTAAGCGGAAGTACGCCGGAGTTTGAGGATTACCTGAAGGGAATGCTCCGGCAATTTCACTATTTCAATTCGTTTGAAAAGCGGGAGATGTTTTATCTCTGTAAAGAATCCACCATCTGGAATTTCTTTCTGTTTCCGGAAATGGCCGCTTTTAAAACTTTTTTCTGGTCCAAAACAATTAATAATCAGGAAAAACTCCGGAATAAGACATTCTCTTATGAAGAGTTTCCGTACCATGAGTGTTTCCAGTTAGGCCAGAAAGTCCTGGAAGAATTTAACCAGATCCCCTGTGTGGAGTTATGGAACCAGGAAAGTCTGCAGAGTACAATCAATCAGCTGGTCTATTATAAGGAATCCGGCAATTTCAGTTCACGTAAGGAATATGACCGTGTACTTGATTCATTCCAGCAACTGATTGATCATCTGGATCTGCAGACTGAAAAAGGGGTGAAATTTCTGCCAGGGGCCAATGAAGTATCTTATAAAGCACCCATTCAGTTTTATGTAAATGAGATTATCCTGGGCAGTAATAATATGGTCATTAATCTGGATGGCAATAGCTTAACGATGGTTACTTACAGTGTATTTCATTATTTATTTACAAGGGATATCCGGTTCCGGGATAAAGTCATGGAATCATTTAATACACTGCTTAGCCGTTCAACCCTGATCAGTAAAACCGGCGAGAAAGACAGGAACCGCTTTTTTAACTCCCTTCGGGATAAGGTTCATAACCTTTCAAAGTAATTAGCCAGACGGTCTTAACTTCGCATGAAATGATTTCAAATCAGGTCAGATTGATCGAATGTCCGCGGGATGCCATGCAGGGCTGGAAGACACCCATTCCTGCCACGCAGAAAGCCGCTTATATCAATCTGTTGCTGAAAGCCGGTTTTGATACCATCGATTTTGGCAGTTTTGTTTCACCCAAAGCTATTCCCCAACTGGCGGATACCCGTGAAGTGATCGGGCAACTGGATCTTTCAGGTACCTCCACCAGGTTACTTGCAATTGTTGCAAATCTCCGGGGTGCAACGGATGCCGTTGTATTTGATGAAATCAGTTACCTGGGCTACCCCTTCTCCGTTTCCGAAACTTTTCAGCAGCGAAACACCAACAGTACCATCCGTGAATCCCTGACAAGGGTGGAAGAGATCCAGGAAATCTGTGTAAAATCAGGTAAACAACTCGTGATTTATATTTCCATGGGCTTTGGAAATCCGTATGGCGATCCCTATGACGAAGAACAGGTATTTGAATGGGTCAACCGGCTCGTGGGAATGGATATCGGCATTATTTCACTGGCAGATACGGTAGGACTGGCCAGTCCGGAACAGGTTTATTCGATGACCCGGTATTTGGTGGAATCACTTCCGGGAACTGAGATCGGCGTGCACCTGCACTCGACACCCGACAACTGGCGGGAAAAACTGGATGCCGCAGTAAAAGCAGGCTGTCTTCGTTTTGACGGGGCACTGAAAGGAATCGGCGGCTGTCCGATGGCCAATGATGAACTGGTAGGTAATATGGATAGCGAACGGATGATTGAATATTTCAGGGAAAGAAACCTGTTACCGGATATGGATCCGGTTATCCTGAATGCCTGTACTCAAATGGCCGCTGAACTTTTTAAGCACTGATCATGGACTTTATCCTGGATATAGCGCTGGAAAAACTGCCTGAACCGATCCGGTACCAGGATCAAATAATGCTGATCGGTTCCTGTTTTACCGAACATATCGGCAATGCCCTGGGTGAGCTGAAATTCCCGGTGCTGCAAAATCCCAATGGAATTTTATTCGGGCCGGACAGTGTATGCCGGAGCCTGGATTGGTATATGGATAATGGGGAGCTTACCACAGCCGACCTCTTTCAGCTGAATGAAGTCTGGCATAGCTGGATGCACCATTCCCGTTTTTCACATACCAATCCTGAGCAAGCCCTGGCGGGTATGAATCAATCCCGTCAGACCGCCCATGATTTTTTGAAACAGGCCGGATGGCTGATCATCACATTGGGATCATCCTACACCTATCGCCTGACCGGCGCAGCAAACAGGGCCAGTTCCTCTTTGCATGCAGCCGTGGCCAATTGTCACCGTGCCCCTTCGGCCTGGTTTGATAAGGAAATGCTGGAAATACAGGAGATCAGCCGACTACTGACAGGTACAATCACCCGACTCCGGCAATTCAATCCTTCGATTAAACTACTATTTACGATTAGTCCTGTCAGGCATATCAGGGATGGGGTGGTGGAGAATAACCGGAGCAAGGCCCGGTTGATTGAAGCCGTTCACCAGTTGGTTTCAGCCCATGATTTTATTTATTATTTCCCGGCTTATGAACTGGTGATCGATGTATTGCGGGATTACCGGTTTTATGATATCGATCTGGTTCATCCAAACTATGCCGCCACCGAATTTGTACTGGAGAAATTTGGCCACTATTGCATTGAAGAAGAAACCCGGCTACTGATGCAGGAGGTAAAAAAGATTATGATTGCCCGCCGGCATAAACCTTTTCAGCCGGACACCAACGCCCACCGTAAGTTTTTAGCGGATCATGCGGAGAAGGTAAAAGTGCTGATGGAGAAATATCCGTTTCTGGATCTGAGGGAAGAACGGGAGTATTTTAGTCGGGAGTAAGAAGTCGGTAGTCGGGAGTAAATACACCTTCTAAACTGTTGAATCTAAAATCATCAACAGTTTCCTGCTTTACAGAGAGAATTCGAACTTACAACTTTTAACTTATCACTTTATACACCGTCTTACTCTTATACTCTTCTCCCGGCTTCAGCAGCATTGTCGGGAAATGCGGGATATTAATGGCATTGGGATGTATCTGTGTTTCGAGGCAAAAACCGGAGAACGCGCCATAACATGTATCGTTTTTCCCGGTCATTTCAGGGATCCATTTACCGGTATAAAAGTGGACAACGGGATCAGTGGCATAGACCTGGAGCAATAATCCAGAGGCAGCACAACGGGCCTCAGCCATCAGGGCTAATCCGGCCGGATCATTGTTTTTATCCACCACATAACTCTTATCAAATTCGGGTACTGTTTCCAGCCGTTCACCAATCCGGGTAAAACTCCGGAAATCAAAAACAGTATCTTTTACCGGTGTTACGGTGCCGGTGGTACATAATTCCTCATCCTGATCCAGTACCTGTGAACTATAAATTTTGAGTTCATAATCCTTAATATCTCCCTGTCCGTTATTCAGGTTAAAGTACCCATGGTGAGTGAGGTTAACGGCTGTCGTTTTATCCGTTCTGGCCGTAAAACTATAACTGAGTTCGTTGTCATCAGTCAGTTCAAAACGAATCCATACATCCAGGTTGCCCGGATAGCCTTCTTCTCCATCCGGACTATGGTATTTCATTTCCACCCAGGGTGAAGGGAATTCACCGAAGCCGGTTATATCCCAGATTTTTTTATCAAATCCTTCGTTTCCTCCATGCAGCTGGTGTTTACCAAAATTGGCTGTTACGGGATTCGGTTTACCGTCTATTTCAAAGCTGGCATTCCTGATCCGGTTCGCGGTCCGACCGACCACACAACCAAAATAGGGGTATTGTGCCAGGTAAGCAGGGGAGTGATAGTCTTCCACTTTATCAAATCCCAGCACAATATCGTTCCGGGTATCCTGGGAAGCAGGGACCGAAAAAGAAGTGATTATTCCACCGTAATTCGTGATACGGGCTTCTGTTCCGGCTACATTACGCAGGGTGAACAGATATACATCTTTTCCAGATGCAGCGGGGAAGCAAAACGTTTTATGCAGGGGCATACTTTGAGTTGTGTGGTTCGTGGTTCCCTGACCCGGTTGGTCAGCATGTAAATTTATAGTTATCTGCGAGGAATTCCTCCAGTCTGTTTAATAAAACCAGCTGGTTTTTTGCCCGGTCAAAATTTTGTTCAGGGTAATTGATCTTGTAATAGGAATCATTCCGGAGATAATCGGTCATAAAACGCAGGGCCTGCATATAAATCAGGAGGATTCCGGACGCATGGAGATACGCTCTCTCCGGCCCGGACAGCCACTCATTAATTCCCCTTGTATATCCATCGATTATTGACTGATAAATAGCAGGCCGGATCTGTATCCGGTCAAAATCGGTGGAATTTTCATCTGTGGTGCCGGCCATTGACCGGATCATATCACCCAGGTCGGAAAAGAAATAACCGGGCATAACTGTATCCAGATCCACCGGACAGATCACTTTTCCTGACTGTCGGTCAAAAAGTACATTGGCAATTTTTGCATCATGATGCATCACACGGAACTTGAAATCAGGATCTGCCGTAAACTGCTGGTATAAGCCGGCATATCGTTGCCTTTTCTTTAATTCACTGATCAGAATAGCCGCTTTTTCAAGGCGTGTGGTGGGAGCGCCTGTTAACGAACCAGTGAACTGATCAAACCGTTGCTTCACATCATGAAATCCCGGCAGGATCCGATGTAGTAAAGTGCTATCCAGCTGATGAAAGGAGGCGGTAAAACGGGCAAATGTTTCCGCTACTGCAGCAGCCTGCGCCGGAACTTCCGTACCGTTGAGCTGCAAACCTGAACCGATAAATTCAAAGGACCGCCAGCATTGATCAGTTCGATCCGTAAACAGGTTTTTACTACCGTTAAAAAATTTCATTTCCGGTATAAAAAGCGGCATGGACTTTTCAGCCAAAAACTGCCAGAGCTGCTGGTAGTTTGCCTGGATCTTTTCCGGATCCGGGAATACCTGCCGGTTTATTTTCTGTAAAAGAAAAGATTCCCCGGTTTGCAGATCCGTTACTTTAAAGGTATGATTGATCAACCCGCCTGATAGAGGTTCCACCGTGTACGGGTGGCCTGCTGGTAATAAAGCATATACTGCTTCCTGGCAATCAGCTTGCATCATATACTGTATGAAATTAATTCATCAGTACATGCAAAAACGCTACAATCGTTTGCGGTAAATAAATAAAAGAAACTGGCAGATCAATGGATACGATCGCCCCGGATATCGATGGATAGCATAACGGATGCTTCATAGACCAGCCATTCTTTCCATCGGGCCCTTACTTTTTCCTTGTCGATATAGGTTTCGGCCAGTTCAATAAAAAGGGTATAATGTCCCGCTTCACTTTCCATAAAGCGGCGATAAAATTTCTGCATATAAGGATCCTGCAAACCCTCACTCAGCCGCTTGAACCGTTCGCAACTGCGGGCTTCAATCAGTGCCATGGTAAGTAACTGATCCAGCATCCGGCCTTCACTGTCGCCGCCTTTCTGCTGAAAGTCGATCAGGGCATTTACATATTCATCCTTCCGTTGTTTTCCCAAGGCGAGTTTTCGCTTTTCCAGTTCAGCCAGCACCAGCCGGAAATGTCCCCACTCCTCCGTTACGATCGGCGCAAGGGCCGCAACCAGTTTAACCCGGCTGCTATAACGCTGAATCAGTGAAATACAGGTAGTTGCCGCTTTTTGTTCACAATAGGCATGGTCGGTCAGTATCTCTTCCAGCGATAATCCGGCCAGGTCAACCCAGCGGGGATCCGTGGGCAATTGCAGCCCCAGAATGTTACGGGTGTCCTGGGATAATTCTTCCATGAAGGCAAAATTAGGTTATAGATTGATAATCAGGCAGGAGAGCCTGTAAAATGACCGTAAAAAAAGGCAGGGAAAGCTTTTGCTGTTAGCAGAATCCGTCTTACCTTTGCCGCCTTATTACAAGATGCAAATCGGATGAAATTTAAAAATTAAAAAGATGCCTTTAACTAAAGAAAAAAAAGCGACCGTTTTAACCACCTTTGCGGGTTCTGCCAAGAACACCGGATCCATTGAAGGACAAATTGCCCTGCTGACTGAGCGTATCAGCCAGATCAGTGGTCACCTCCAGCAAAACAAAAAAGATTTCTCTACTCACCGCGGACTGATGAAAATGGTAGGTAAACGTAAACGTTTACTGAATTACCTGCAGAAGCAGAACCTGACTGGTTACCGCCAGCTGATTGAGAAACTTGGTATCAGGAAATAAGGCCTTTCCGGCCCCCTAAATCCCCCAAAAGGGGACTTGGGAAGAGTCTTTAAACCTGAAGTTTTCTTTCGTTAAGAAAAGCAAGTTTTATAATACTATTCCCAATGTCTTCCGGATGTTGGGAATAACTGTTTTTATACATATCGGTTGCTGACGTTTTAATAGCCATATGCTGTTCTGCCGTTGCCTGATTCCGGGTATAAACAGTTCAAATTCTCCTGATCAAATTCTTCACTGGGTGCAACGCCCAAAAATTGAAAAACATGTTACAACAGAAAATTCGTAAAACATTTGATATTGGCGGTGGTCGTATGGTGACCATTGAAACAGGTCGTCTGGCCCGCCAGGCTGATGGAGCGGTTACCGTATCCATGGGCAATTGTATGATCCTGGCCACAGTGTGTGCCAATACTGAACCCAAAGAGGGTCAGAGCTTTTTCCCGCTGTCGGTAGATTACCAGGAAAAATTTGCGGCCGCCGGTCGTATTCCCGGATCCTTCTTCAAACGCGAAGCTAAACTGAACGATTATGAAGTGCTGACCAGCCGCCTGATTGACCGGGCGCTGCGTCCGTTATTTCCTGAAGATTATTTATGTGAGGTTCAGGTACTGGTGACGTTGATGTCCAGCGATCCTGAAATCATGCCGGATGCAATGGCTTGTCTGGCTGCATCTGCCGCCCTGGCTGTATCCGATGTGCCCATCAAGGAAATCATCTCTGAAGTACGGGTATCCCGTGTCAATGGACAGTTTGTGGTAAACCCTACCCGCAGCGAAATGGAAAAATCCGATATGGATTTCCTGATTGCCGCTACTGACAAGAACCTGATGATGGTGGAAGGGGAAGCCAAAGAATGCAGCGAAGCTGATCTTTGCAAAGCACTCGAAATTGCACACGACGCCATCCGTATCCAGGTGAAAGCCCAGGAAGAACTGCGTGATATGGCCGGTGCAAAACCCAAAAGAGCGTATACAAAACCCGCTTCTGACGAAGCCCTGAAAGCTAAAGTATATGCGTTTGCTCAACCGAAAGTATATGAAGTGGCAAAAGCTGCTTTGAGTAAGCATGAGCGTAGTGACCGTTTTGACGCAATTAAAGTGGAACTGGTTGAATTCCTGAAAAAGGACGCTAATCTGGCTGAAGGTGAAAACCTGCCGGATCTGACCAAGAAACTGGCCTCAGTTTACTACCACGACCTGCAGTATGATGTGATTCGTGATATGATTCTGGACGAAAGAGTACGGCTGGATGGACGTGACCTGGAAACAGTTCGCCCGCTGGATATGGAGATCGATGTACTTCCTTCCCCACACGGCGCAGCCTTATTTACACGCGGTGAAACACAATCAATTACAACTGTTACTTTAGGTACTCCTTTAGATGAACTATTGGTTGAAAGTGCCGCTAAATCTGTAGATTCCAAATTTTACCTGCACTATAATTTCCCGCCGTTTTCTACCGGTGAGATCAAGATGATGCGTGGACAAAGCCGTCGTGAAGTAGGGCATGGTAACCTGGCTCAGCGTTCTTTGAAACAAATGATGCCATCCGGTGATTTCCCTTACACGGTACGTGTAGTGAGTGATATCCTGGAATCAAATGGTTCTTCTTCCATGGCAACGGTTTGTGCGGGTTCATTAGCCCTGATGGATGCCGGTATTGGTATTCCCAAGCACGTTTCCGGTGTCGCCATGGGACTGATTACCAAAGGAGACAAATTTGCAATCCTCACTGATATCCTGGGCGATGAGGATCACCTGGGTGATATGGACTTCAAAGTAACCGGTACCCGGGATGGTATCTGCGGTGTGCAGATGGACATCAAAGTGGACGGGCTGAAAATGGAAGTCATGCAGCAGGCCCTCGACCAGGCAAAAAGAGGCCGTTTACATATCCTCGATGCCATGTACAACACGATCCCTGCCGCCCGTGCAGACGTGAAACCACATGCACCGAGAATGGTGAAACTGTTTATCGATAAAGAATTCATCGGTGCCGTTATCGGGCCCGGTGGTAAAGTGATCCAGGAAATCCAGCGGGAGACCGGCACTACCATCAACCTCGAAGAGGTGAATGGCCGTGGTGAAATCAGCATCTTCAGTACCAGTAAGGATGGGGTGGATAAAGCCGTATCCTGGATCAAGGGTATTGTTGCTGTTCCCCAGGTTGGTGATACCTACGATGCCACCGTTAAATCCATCATGCCTTTCGGTGCATTTGTGGAATTCCTTCCCGGCAAACAAGGACTGGTACATATCAGTGAAATCAGCTGGAAGCGTCTCGAAACCCTCGAAGGAATCGTACGCGAAGGCGATATGATGAAAGTGAAATTAATCGGAACGGATCCTAAATCCGGTAAGTTCAAGCTTTCCCGTAAGGTCCTGATCCCTAAACCGGAACAGGGTCCCCGCGACGGACAAAGACCTCCGGCTCAGGACGATAATTCCGCTAACTAAAATACCTTTACAGCCCCGGAAAAATCCGGGGCTTTTTTTATTATGGCTAATTACATAGAAATCACCTTTCCGGTAACTGACACCGAATTGCAGCAGGTATTGATTGCTCAATTATCCGAAGAAGGGTATGAAGGGTTTGAAGAAAACGATTCATCGCTGAAAGCCTTTATTCCGGAAGCGGATTATGAAAAAGAAAAAGTGCAGAACATTGCGGATGCGCACCTGGTTACTTTTTCTGCCACACTCATCGAAAGCCAGAACTGGAATGCGGTCTGGGAATCTAATTTTGACCCTGTAGTCGTGGATGATTTTGTAGCAGTAAGGGCCGGCTTTCATGAACCGGTAGCAGGAGTGGAACTGGAAATTGTGATCACCCCTAAAATGAGTTTTGGAACAGGGCATCATGCCACCACATACATGATGATGCGGCAGATGCGTCAACTGGATTTTACCGGAAAAAAAGTATTTGATTTTGGTACCGGCACAGGCGTGCTGGCCATTCTTGCTGAAAAAAGGGGAGCAGCTGATGTATATGCCATCGATTATGATGACTGGAGCATTGAAAATGCCACGGAAAACTGTGCGAACAATCAGTGCAGTCATATCCGGCTACACCAGGCCGATAATGCTGCTGACGCCGGCAAGTCGGATATTATTCTTGCCAATATTAATAAGAATGTTATTCTCGATAACCTCGCCCACCTGAAGAATGACCTGAATGAAGGGGGGGTATTATTGCTGAGTGGCCTGCTGATCAGCGATGAAGAGGATATTGTTAATGCGGCAAAACCATTATCGCTTCAATTGGTCAAAAAGGACGTGATGAATAACTGGATTTGCCTGGTAATGGAAGCAAGTTAAAGGTACGAGGTACGAAGTACGAGGTATAGTTCGTAAATCGAGCAGCTGATTGTTTTTTTTGAGGTTTTTGGGTTGAGAGAGTACTAAATAAGGTTCCCAACACCTAACAGCAAACACCGAACACCTTCTAAATAAGGGGCTGTTTCCTAACACCTAACAGCTAACACCGAACACCTTCTAAATAAGGGGCTGTTTCCCAACACCTAACAGCGAACACCGAACACCTATCTAAATGGGCTGTTTCCTGACACCCGACACCTGACACCCGTCAGCTTTTCTATACTGTTTAAGCATTACTTCCACATATTCAACAGATTAATTTACTGTTACCAATTTCAGGGAATTTTGTATTTTTGGGCGCTGTCTCTAAACAGCAGCAAAATGGCAAGGTTCTATGAATGAACTTCTTCTGATTATAGTTGCATATCTGATTGGTAGTGTACCCACCTCTGTATGGGTGAGCAAATCCTTTTTCAATATAGATATACGGGATTATGGCAGCGGTAATGCCGGTGCCACCAATACCTATCGTGTACTGGGTTCCAAATGGGGCACATTTGTGATGGTGGCGGATATGCTGAAAGGCGTTCTGGCCGTAAAACTCGCCTTATTATTACCTGAATATGCGGACAATGATGTCAATCTCCAGAACCTTCAGACCGGCCTTGGGCTGGCGGCAGTAGTTGGCCATATCTTTCCGATCTGGGCCGATTTCAGGGGAGGTAAAGGGGTGGCAACTTTATTCGGACTGGTGCTTGGAATTTCCCCCTGGACCGCTCTCAGCTGTGTAGGCATATTTTCCCTTGTTTTATACCTGACCCGCTTTGTTTCGCTCAGTTCCATACTGGCCAGTATCGCATTTCCATTCTTTATTCTGGTCATTTTTAATGTCGATAATCCGGTATACCGTGTATTTGCCATCGCTGTAGCCCTGATGGTTCTGCTTACCCATCAGAAAAATATCAGTCGCCTTTTAAAAGGTAACGAAAGCAAAGTACCCATTCTCAAAAGCCGGGACCGCCGTCGTCAGCGCAGAAAGGATGCCCGACAACAAATCGACTAATTCATTTTTTTTAACTTCAGGATTCGTAAATTGATCAGCCAGTCGTCCTGATTGGTATAATGATTGTTTATTTTTACAGGTAAATTCATCAGTATGATAAAAAGTTCTGTGTTTCTTTTCTCCGCCATCCTGTTTTTTTCATCCTGTTCTAAGAACTCGTTGTCGGGTAAAAAGCAACTAAAGCTACTGCCCGAAGCTGAATTACAGAATATGGCCACTTCGCAATACCAGCAGTTCCTGTCCTCCACAAAAGTGGTGGGTACAACCAATAACCGGGATGCGGAAATGGTGAAAAGAGTAGGCCAGCGTATTGTCAAAGCGGTGGAAGCTTACTATACGGAGATCGGTAAGTCAGGTGATCTTGCCGGCTATAAATGGGAAGTGAATCTGGTGGAAGATAAAACAGTCAATGCCTGGTGTATGCCCGGTGGTAAGATTGTGGTCTATACCGGTATTTTGCCGATCACTCAGAATGAAGCAGCCCTTGCTGCAGTTATGG
The DNA here is from genome assembly GCA_963169885.1 of Bacteroidota bacterium. Classification (GTDB taxonomy): domain Bacteria; phylum Bacteroidota; class Bacteroidia; order Chitinophagales; family Chitinophagaceae; genus JJ008. The sequence continues at coordinate 15,333 of CAUJFR010000283.1, read as the reverse complement.
GACATGAAGTATCACATGCCCTGCTTCAGCACGGTAACCAACGAATGAGCCAGGGAATTATTCAGCAACTTGGCGGCGTGGCCCTGTCGGTGGCCGTTGCCAATAAACCACAGGAAACTCAAAATCTTTTCCTGGGCGCTTATGGCGCAGGATCACAGGTAGGGGTCATGCTTCCATTCAGCCGTAAACATGAACTGGAAGCAGACCGGTTTGGTCTGATTTTCGCCGCCATGGCCGGGTATAATCCACAGGAAGCGATCGCCCTTTGGGAACGGATGGAGAAAGCTTCTGGCGGACAATCACCGCCTGAGTTTATGAGTACACACCCGGCAGAAGCCCGCCGTATAGAGCAACTGAAGAAATATATGCCTGAGGCACTTGCACGCTACAAGCCTGTAGGTAAATGATTTAGATCAAGTTAATTGAAAATCCCCCTGAGGTAAAAAAATCACTTCAGGGGGATTTTAATTTCTACAGGTGTAGAAAATACACATATAAATCAGTACCTTTGCAGTCCCCTGCTTTGAGAACTCGGTTGGTTTTTAATTGAAATCAGCCGGAACCTTTAAAATAGCTTCTAAGTATGTCACAAACTGTTTTTGAAAAGTTACAACTGGCAGACGAAAAGAATCTTCTAATCCAGGGTTTGCCCTCCTCCATCGAGAAACAATTCAGCAAGCTGTCTTTCTGCAAGAACATGACGCCGCTTTTAAAAAGCCGGAAAATTGACTTTGCGCTCGTATTTGCTGTAAATGAAAACCAGCTGAATGGTATTCTCCGTGATGTGATGCCTTCCCTTAAAACCGGTTCTAAATTCTGGGTGGCTTATCCCAAGACCACTTCCAAAATTGTGACCGACCTCAACCGGGAATGCAGCTGGAACGGGCTGACCTGTGAAGGTTATGAAAGTATTGAACGGATCGAACTCGATCATGTATGGAGTGCGATGCGTTTTACCCGGGGTGAAGAGTACCGGGGTGCAGATATCGGAGCTACCCGGAAACGGGCCGCTGCTGCTGTAGCCGAATAAATTTTTTTAAGCAAATTCAGGGCTGTATCCTACCGGTACAGCCCTTTTATATTTTATGGCTTACCTGAATATCGAAATAAAAGCCCGTTGTTCGGATCCCGGATCAATCCGGAAGTTCCTGCTCAGTAAAGGAGCTGAATTAAAAGGGACCGATCACCAGACTGATACCTATTTCAATGTACCCAATGGACGACTAAAACTGAGGGAGGGTAATATTGAGAATAACCTTATTTTTTATGACCGCCCGGATCAGGCCGGACCGAAACAATCCGCTTTCCAGCTGGTGCATGTACCCGATGCGGCCGGATTGAAAAAAGCCCTCATCGCCGCAACGGGCATAAAAGTGATTGTAGAAAAAATCAGGGAGATCTATTATATCGCCAATGTCAAATTCCATATCGATGAAGTCCCGGGACTTGGCTCTTTTGTGGAAATAGAAGCCGGGAATATCACGGCTCCTGAAATGGATGCGGTGCAACTGAAAGCACAATGCGATTTTTATGTAACGGCATTTGGTATTACAGAAAAGGAACTGGTGGAAGTCTCTTATAGTGACTTGCTGATGAAAACACAGGGAATCAGCGGATGATCACGGTTCCCATTTTCCGGGTAAGCTCAATCTCCAGCTGCTTCAGGTGATCGTGTGTCTGATGCAACATGCTGAATTCTTCCGGTGTATGTTCCTTTTCCAGGTCCAGTTGATTTTCCAGCAACATCCGCTTTATTTTTCGCAGTTTCAGGTAGTTTACCGCAGACTCCACCTGGTCATTCGTTTTATCTTCCCCGATTTTAAGGAAACCCAGGAGCTGTTCATTATTATCCGGCGAAACAGTGCGGATAAAGTCCTCATAGGATTGCTCAAACAGTCCCTTCTGATAGCCGGAAGACTGGCTGTATTCACTGCGCCAGTGGTCACTTTCTTCGTACGGAAAATTAAGCAGGGAAACGGCAAAAGCGCTCAGGCTGGAATCCGGATGATGAATAAAGAAACTACGGCTGGCTTGTTCGGGCTGCCGCTGCAGTAATTCCCTGAAAACAGCGATCAGCCGGATTACTTCTTTATTATCCAGCAGGGATTCGTCCACCATTTCTTCCAGGATATATTCCCCGATCAGTTTCTCATTGTCCCATTTTTTTATCCCGTACTCAAGTATGATCCGGGCTACTTCCCGTTCCTGGAGATCATCCTTAAATAACAGGTTGAAGGTAGATTCATCAAAATTACTTTCTTCTCCCTGTCGAGCATTCTGTTCAAACTGCTTCGCCTCTTCCACCGGTTGCTTCCGTTCCATCGTGCTCACCCGGTCACGGATAAATTTATTGACCAGGGCATGCAGTCCTCCTTCATCAATCTTCAGCAACTCTGCACATTGCTTGATATAATCCTGCTGCCGGGTAAAATCCTCGGCCTTGTTAATCCGGGCAATGGTTTCAGCCATCCGGTTCACGACTTCCGATTTTTTTACCGAATCCGAGCCGGCATCTTTGAGGGCAACTTCCAGCTGAAAGAGGATGAAATCCTTTTTATTTTTTTGGATAAACTGGGTGAAAGCCCCTGCACCCACCTTATTGACATAACTGTCGGGATCTTCTTTATCCGGAATCAGAACCAGCTTTACATTCAACCCTTCTTCCAGGGCAAGATCCAGTCCCCGCAGTGCCGCTTTAATACCGGCCGAGTCCCCGTCATAAATAATCGTGAGGTTATTGGTATACTTCCGGATCAGCCTTAACTGATCGGGAGTCAGGGAGGTACCACCGCTGGCCACCACGTTTTCAATCCCGGCCTGGTGCAGGGATACCACATCCGTATATCCCTCTACCAGCAGACATTCATCGGCTTTATCAATTGCCTGCCGGGCAAAATAAGATCCATACAGTATCTTACTTTTAATATAGAGTTCATTTTCCGGGGTATTGATATACTTGGGCGCCTTTTCATTGGCTTTCAGGATCCGGGCTCCAAAGCCCAGTACTTTACCGCTGTGATTATGCACCGGGAAAATGACCCGGCCCCGGTAATTGTCCATCAGCTGGTCATTCCGGTTGGCCACTAATCCGGATTTCACCAGCAGTTCCGGATTAAATTGTTTGCCCATGGCTTCCCGGGTAAATGCATCCCGTTGTTCAGGAGAATAACCCAACTGGAATTTTTTAATAATCTCTTCCCGGAATCCCCGTTCCTTGAAATAGGCTAAACCCACATCCTGGCCTTCTTCCGTTTCAAAAAGTACCCGGCTGAAAAACTGCTGTGCAAAGCTATTGATGATATACAGGCTGTCTGCGGCCTGTAACTGTTGCCGTTGTTCATCGCTGACAAAGGTTTCTTCAATTTCAATCCCGTAGCGGTTGGCCAGCCATTTCAGGGCCTCCACATAGCTGTACTTTTCATGCTCCATTACAAAGCTGATGGTATTGCCGCTTCTGCCACACCCGAAACATTTATAAATTTCCTTACTGGGCGAAACGGTAAAGGATGGGCTCTTTTCATTATGAAAAGGGCAGAGTCCAAGGTAATTGGATCCCCGTCTTTTCAGTTTGACAAAATTGCCCACCACATCGATTATATCAGTGCGGCCTTGTATCTGTTGTATCGTATTGGGCGAAATCATAAAGGGAGGGCAAGTTATTGAAAAATTAAGGATCGGTAAAAGGAAGTTCCGGTTAAACAGTAGTCATTTACTCCCTGAAAATGAAACAAATAACCCTCAGGGGTGAGTCAATACACCAATAAATGGTTCATTTTTGTCAGTACCGGGCAGCCGGTTAAAATTTGTATTTTCAAAAAATGAAGCGGTTTCCCTTCTTTATCATTGTTTTACTGATTCCGGCATCGGTTTTTTCGCAGGGGCTGTTACCGGATGTACAGGCGGATGACAGTCTCCAGATCATTAGCTGGCTGTCTCAAGGAGAAAAACTGCTTAATACCCATTTTAGCGAATCTCAAAAACTTGCACAGAAATCGCTGTCGCAGTCTGAAAAAAAGGGATACAAGTACGGCATCGCCAGGAGTTCTTACCTGCTCGGACTCCAGGCATTTATCAACCGCGACAGAACACGTTCGATGGACTTGCTGACACGGTCCCGTGATTTGTTCAAAGAGAGAGGCGAGGATTATTATCTTGGCAGGGTACTGAAAGTGATGGGCGATGTGTATTCGGCCGGCAGTTATTTCAGGCAGGCTTTCGACCATTACAGGGACGCGGTGGTTTTATTAAGAAAGACCAATCAACTGACTGAAAATAGCCAGGTGCAGGAAGCCATTGCGAATCTGAGCCTCGAATTCGGTTATCCGCGCAATGCGATCGGTGCCTTCAAGCGACTGCTAATGTTAAAAAACAGCCTGAATGATCAACAGGGTATGATCACCACCATGTCAAAGCTGTCTAAACTCTATCTTACGCTGAAGCAATACGACAGTGCTTTATTTTTTACCCGGGAAATACAACGGATAGCGCAGGCGGATCAGGAAGTACTCGCTGAAGCCCTGATTGATGAACTGGTGATTCATTCCTTCCAGGGAAATTATGAAGCGGCGGAACTGGCAAGGCAACAGGCCGAAGGACTGACCGGGAATTTGCAGAACATGGCGTTGACCATTCGGATGCTTACCAGCATATCGGTATATTATACCGCGAAGCAGAATAAAACGGAAGCCCGTCTTTATTTTGATTCAGCTGCTGCCAAAATTGAGAAGGTAAAAGGAACAGAGTTAGCGGTATCAGGATTGGCGATTCTGGCGGATATGAGCAGTCAGCAAGGGGATTATAAGACCGCTTACAGTATGTTGTTGCTGATGGATAAATACAAGGATATTTTCCGGAATAACAATATGGAACGCATCAGTGCGGAGATCAAGAATACCGCGGAAGCGGATATGAGTGCCAAGGAAATTGAATTTTTGAACCGGGAAAACAACCTGAAAGCCGATAAACTGCGTAATGAGACCTTACTGCGGATGGCCCTGATACGGCAAAACCTGTTAATCGATTCGTCCCTGGATCAACAGCGGCTTTTGACGGCCATTAAAGAAAGGGAAAGCGCGCTGCGGAACGATCAATTACAACGGGAAAAGGAGCTGCGTCTTTCATTAAGCCGGGAAAATGAGCTCAAACAGGAACACCTGAATGAGGAAAGAAACAGTAAGTGGATGCTGTGGATGGGGATTGCCGGCCTGGCTTTGTCAGGCGCCGTAATTTTTATTCAATACCGCCGGCAGCTTCGTAAAAATGCCATTATCCGCAAACAATCAGGAGAACTGGAAGTCCTGAATAAAGAGATTCATCACCGGGTAAAAAACAACCTCCAGGTTATCAGCAGCATGCTCGACCTCCAATCTCAGACCTTACAGGATGATCAGGCAACGGCGATTATCAAAGAAGGCATTCAACGGGTACAGAGTATGGCCTTTATACACCAAAACCTTTACCAGGGTCATTCGGTGAACAGTGTAAATATGAATGAGTATATCCGGATGCTGAGCAATCATTTATTCCAGACTTATAATATCCGGCGTGACAAGATCAGGCTGCATACCAGCATTGAAGAGCTCAATCTGCATACGGATACAGCCATTCCGCTGGGGATGATCCTGAATGAACTGATCAGTAATTCGCTGAAATATGCGTTTACCGGTCGGGAAGAAGGTGATATCCGGGTAACCATGAAACGATCCGACAATGAACTGCTGCTACAGGTGAAAGATAACGGGAGAGGATTGCCGGAGGGATTCAGTCCGGATACGGTAACTTCATTTGGTTATGAAATCATCAAAGCCTTTGCCCAGAAGATGAAAGCCCGGATAAATATTGATGGCAGCCAGGGCACGGATGTCCGTATTATTATTTCAAAATTTAAAACTATTGGCTGATGTCCGGAATCCGTGTACTAATCGTGGAGGATGAACCGCTGATTGCCAAAAACATTGGCATGTACCTGAATAATAATGACTATGAGGTATCCGCGATAGCCTATGATCCGGAGGAAGCCCTTTTCCAACTGAAGCGGAATCCTCCTGACCTGGCGATCCTGGACATCAACCTGGAAAATGACCGGGACGGTATTGAAGTGGCCCGGTATATTAACCAGCATAACAATATCCCGTTTGTATTCCTCACTTCCTATTCCGATAAAGACACACTTGAACGGGCCAAACAGACCAATCCATACGGCTATATTGTAAAACCCTTCAATGACAAAACCCTTTTTGCCACGATCGAGATCGCTTTATCCAATCATGCCAGAGACCTGAACCGCCATGTACCCCGGCTTGATACCGGCAAGATCAATCACCAGTTGGTAACACCGCTGAGTGACCGCGAATTTGAAGTGATGCAATTGTTATACGATGGAAAAACCAACCAGCAGATAGCGGCTGAATTATTTATCTCGCTCAATACCCTGAAAAAGCATATTAACAATGCTTATTTCAAACTGGACGTTACAAGCCGTACAGTTGCAGTAGCACGTCTGCGGAGTTTCATGCTTAAATAAAAATATCACCCCTGGGTTCTACTGAAGTTTTTTTAATTGACTGCACTTTTATGGCATACCATTAAAAAAATATTATGAACCGTAAATCATTATTCCTTTTATTATTCACAGGACTCCTTTTTTTCAGTAGTTGTCAGAAGGAGGACAGCAATAGCAGTGGAAGCAGCGGTGCGGCTACCAAAGGTAAAAACAGGTTCACGCTGGTGGTGGAAGGCGTCAGTCGTGAATACTATGTGCATGTTCCGGACTCCTATACGGGCACAACACCGCTGCCGGTTGTTTTTATGTTGCATGGGACGAGTGGTAACGGGGAAGACATGTATACCCGATCCGGATGGAAAGAGGTTGGTGATGAACAAAATGTAATAACAGTATTCCCGTCATCCCTGCGGTATTGCATAAACGATAACGGGGAAACCAAGAATATTACAAAATGGAATACACCGCCCGATGCCGATTGGACTTTCTGTACCGGACAGACACCCAAAGACGATATTAAGTTTTTAACGGAAGTTATGAATGACCTCGGTGTGCGGTTTAAATCAGACAACAAGCGGATATACCTGGTTGGCTTTTCAAATGGGGGACAAATGGCTGCCAAATGTGCCATCTCACTGAGTGATAAACTCGCCGCCGTTGTTGAAAATGCCTCCGCTTTTTATAAAGACACGGTTTATGTACCCAAAAGAAAAATCCCGGTGATGTTCCAGGTAGGGAATGAGGATTACGGGCCGGGTAATACCGGGCCGGTACTACCGCTCAGCTTGCTCGATACCCTGATCAGTACACCCGGTATTCCTTTGCTGAATGGCAAGCATTATAATATTGCCCACCGGCATATTGCCAATTTCGGTCTTAATCCTTTGTACACGATCAGTGGCGATACTAATTCGGTCAGCTGGGCAACCTACCGGCCAGCTGCACCGGCTTCCGGATATGAATTCCGGTTTGTATTCGTAAAAGGACTGAAACACGCCTATCCGAATGGCGAGAATCATTGGATGGAGGCGGCCAGAGTACACTGGGCCTGGTTAAAACAATTCAGTTTGCCGTAAAAACACGCGGAAGCATGATTTTTTTGTATAAAAAATCGCTGTTGACTAAACCCATTGCTACTTTTATCGTCTCATACAAAACTTATTACATGAAAGCTTTGAAACATTTATCCACCCTGATCACCGGATTCCTTTTTGTGGGAGCTTCCGCAACCGCCCAGCAAACGGGGGTTGATTCCACCGGGTTACCCGGCGACCATTTCAGCCTGCAGGGAGCCCTGCAATTATTCCAGCAATCATCAACGATTGAGGATTTTGAGAAAGCCCTGAACCTTGAATCTAACCACGTAAATAACCTTGACCTGAACGGGGACGGAGAAACCGATTATGTCCGGGTCATCGACCAATCGGAAAAAGACGTACATGCTTTTGTATTGCAGGTACCTGTTTCCGGTTCAGAGAATCAGGATATAGCCGTGATCGAACTGGAAAAAACCGGTGATACCACGGCTGTTGTGCAAATTATCGGGGATGAGGATATCTATGGTGAAGCAGTGATTGTAGAACCGGATGGTGGTGGAGAGGAAGAGGCCTTCATGAATTATAATGATAGTCAACTGAGCGGTCCGAATGCCGGTTATGATTATATGGCCCCCCGCATTGTCATTAATGTATGGGCATGGCCTTCGGTTCGTTTTGTATATGGGCCCGTTTACCGTCCCTGGATTTCACCCTGGCGCTGGAAAAATTATCCAGGCTGGTGGAGACCCTGGCGTCCATTTGCCTGGCAAGTCTGGCATCCTTACCGGATGCATTATCATCGTCCCTTTGTAGTGGTACGCACCCACAGGGTATTGCATGCGCACCGGGTGTACACGCCGTTCCGTACTACTTCAGTAACCGTCCGTACCCGTCATGCATCAACCGTTGGCAACTACCGGGTCAACCATACAAGAACCACTGTTACCGGCCCCCGTGGTAATAAAGCCACTATCAAAAAAACAACCGTTAAAGGACCAAGAGGCAATAAGGCTACTAAAGTAAAAGTCCGCCGTCATTGATAATATAAGTGATTCAACGGAAATAAACAAAATGCACAGGATGATTCCTGTGCATTTCTTTTTTAACAGAAATCATGTCCGATTTATTTGGTTTTGTTCAAATTGGTCTTACCTTAACATAAGCAAAGAAACACGCTAACCCACCTCTACTTAGTCCAGAACCCGGGAAATTTGTCAGCCCCGACAGTATTTCCAACAGTTCTTTTTATTCATTAACTTCTAAATTTTAATGCCATGGTACAGGTAGACATCTCACAGCTCTCCGGAGAGTGCAATGCCTGGAGAGCTCAGCTCCGCAACTATCGTGATGAACTTATGCAAGACGAAAACCAGATCCGACAAGTTGCCGGCAAACCCCTCTCCAAAGAACAGTTACAGGAAGTCGAACATCTGCACAATCAGTTTCACATCCAGTTGATCAACATCCACGATCTAAAACAATCCATCAAACTTCACGAACGTCAATTACAGACTGAATCACCTGCATCGGAAGACACGACCGGTAAACACGAATCACTGCTCGACGAATTCCGCTCACTTGAAATTACCCTGCAACAACTCCGCTCAGAGTTCAGTGGTTTTTTGTCGCGAACTTCCTGAAGCGACTGATTACTGACTTTAATCAGCCCGGACCCTAACCGGGTTCATAGTTACTATCTGATCAATTTTGAAGATTTGTAGAAGTCATACACATTTTCTTCAATACTAAATTTTATTGCTATGCCAGAATTTGATACCTCACACGTAAAAAATATAGTCTTGCTCGGACATGCCGGCTCCGGTAAGACCACCTTAGCGGAGTGCATGTTGTTTGAAGCAGGCCTCATAACCCGGAAGGGTTCTATCGCGGAGCGGAATACTACCGGAGATTACCACGAACTTGAACAGGAACGTGGTAATTCTATTTTCAGCAAGCTCCTTCATACAAAATGGAGAGGATATAAAATCAATATTATTGATACCCCCGGCTATGATGATTTCTCCGGTGAAGTGATCTCTGCACTCCGTGTGGCTGATACCGGTGTAATGCTTATTAATGCCGTGATGGGCGTGGAAGTCGGTACAGATATTATATGGGAGTACACGGAGCAGTTTAAAACACCCATGATCTTCGGGGTGAACAAACTGGATGATGATAATGCCGATTTTGAAAAAGCTGTCCGGGAAGCCAAATCGCATTTCGGCAGTAATGTGGTGGTGGTACAATATCCCCGCCAGACCGGTGCCGGCTTTCACGAAATTATCGATGTATTGCGGATGACCATGTATCATTTTAAGGACAATGGCGGGAAACCCGAAAAAATGGCGATTCCTGAAGAAGAAAAAGCAAAAGCAGAAGAACTCCATAAGGAACTGATCGAAGCGATTGCCAGTAATGATGAAACGCTGATGGAAAAATACTTCGATAAAGGAGAACTGGACGAAGATGAGATGAAAAATGGCCTTAAAAAAGCCATGATCAATCATGACCTGTTTCCCCTGTTCTGTCTTTCTGCCGAACGAAATATGGGCAGTGGCCGCCTGATGGGCTTTATCGATAATGTTTGTCCCAGTGCTAATGAAATGCCGCCACAGACCACCCAAAAAGGAGACGCACTACCTTGTGATGCGAACGGACCAGCCTGCATTTTCATTTATAAAACCATTTCTGAACCCCATGTGGGTGAGCTTTCGTTCTTTAAAGTGTATTCAGGTACAATAAAGAGCGGAATGGAACTGGAAAATGAAACTACGGGGGTGACTGAAAAGATCACGCAACTATTTCTGGTAGAAGGCAACAAACGCACCCCAATCAATGAACTGGTGGCGGGCGATATTGGGGCCACGCTGAAACTTAAAAACACCCATGTAAACAATACCCTGCATATAAAGGGTAAGAATTATGAACTTCCTCCGATCGTTTTCCCGGCTCCTAATATGACAGTGGCCATTGAAACCCTGAAAAAGGGCGAGGAGGAAAAATTGTCACAGGCCTTGCATCAGTTACGGGAAGAAGATCCCACTTTATTGGTAGAAGTTTCTTCCGAACTGAAACAGACGCTGATTCATTGCCAGGGTGATATGCACCTGGCTGTAGCAAAATGGAAGATTGAGCACCAGCATAAACTGGAAGTAAAATTCACCAAGCCCAGAATCGCTTACCGCGAAACTATCCGGAAAATGGCAGATGCCAACTACCGCCATAAAAAACAGAGTGGGGGAGCCGGTCAGTTTGGGGAAGTTTATATGCGGATTGAACCCTGGTATGAAGGCATGCCCGAACCGGCTGACCTGAACGTAAGAGGTCGTGATACCCACGAACTCGAATGGGGAGGCCGTTTGGTGTTTTACAATTGTATCGTGGGTGGTGCTATTGATGCCCGCTTTCTTCCCTCTGTCCTGAAAGGGGTCATGGAAAAAATGCATAATGGACCGCTGACAGGATCCTATGCACGTGATATACGGGTTTGTGTGTATGACGGTAAAATGCACCCGGTGGATAGTAACGATATCTCGTTTAAAATTGCCGGTTTACAGGCATTCCGCCAGGCTTTCCAGCAAGCCGATCCACAGATCCTGGAACCGATCTATCAACTGGATGTACTTTGTCCTGATGACCTGACCGGAGCCGTAATGGGTGATCTGCAAAGCCGAAGAGCCATTGTGGAGGGTATCGATAGTGAGGGCCATTTCCAGAAAGTGATAGCCAAAGTGCCACTGGCTGAAATGGATGGTTATTCCTCATCCCTCCGTTCCATTACACAGGGAAGGGCCAAATTCAAAATGGCTTTCGCCGGTTATGAACCAGTGCCTTTTGATTTGCAACGGAAACTGATCGATGAATACAGTAAAACGGCAAAAGAAGAGTTTGCGTAATCCTTAATCAACAATGCTACCACGCCGGCCAGATTTCTGACCGGCGTTTTTTATTAATTGCGGTATACTGCGATAGAGGCGGCTCGGTCATTCCAGCCTGACATAATGAAACTGCTCCTGGAAGCCGTCAGGCTGATGCTCTTGCCCCTCAGATTGGGTTGGTCATAAAGTACGACCCGGTATCCCTGCGGGATCTGAATGGAACTGAGTGCTTTTTCCGGGAAACCATTCGCGGCAGCCATAGTTGAATAAGTTCCGGGCAACAAGGTGACCGATTGTCCTTTATAGCCGGCATCCGTGTAAAGTATCAGTTCATTCACGGTTGTATTTCCATTACTGCCCCAGTTCCCTCTGTCTTCAACGATCATTGAACTGATCCGGTTTCTCCAGCTGAAACTGATACAATCAATGCCGGAGCTATATGTTTCAGAAGCACCATTGAAATTGTCGCCATCATATACTTTAATAGTAAGCCCGGCGGGCAGCTGCAGGGATCCCACGGTCTTTCTGAACATACCCAGTTCTGCACCGGTATAACGGCCGGGGAGCAGACTCAGTTTATTCCCCTTAAAATTACAATCCGTATACAACTCAGCGTAAGACCCGTTGTTATTATTATTACCGGTACCGGGGGAAGTATAGGGTTTATATTCAACAACGAGCGAACTGATCCGGTCATTATACGTCCGGCTTAGACAGGTTTCACTGTTTTCCAGGGTTACAAAATAACCACTGGCATCTTCTGACCCGGTATAGACCCGCAACCGGAGGTTGCCGAAAATGGCAAAGGATGAAATGTTATTCTTTAATTCACCCAGGTCTGCACCTTTATACACCCCGGGCCGCAGGCTGCGGGAAAATCCCCTGGAATAACAATCGCTGTATACCACCACATACTCATTCGGGTTGGTCTGCTGGATATTGGTATTCTCCACTACAATGGCGGAAGCGTTATTGTCCCAGGCAGAATCCAGGCAACTGACCGTTTCGGTATATGTTTTAGAACGACTGTTAAAATCGTCATGCTCATAGATCGTGATGCGAAAACCGGAAGGTACCTGGAAAGAAGATAAGCGATCATTTCCGATCCGCATCTGGTATAACCGGTAGGTGCCAGCTTCAAGCGTATAACTTTTACCGCGGAAATTGCAATCCTCATGCAGCGTTACATAATTCTGGGCGGAGAGAATAGTGTATTGCAGGAATACCAAGACGAGCAACGTTATTTTTTTCATAGATATAGTTTTATACGGAGGGGCTGAAAGGCTGAGGAATCAGACCTCTTTATCAAAGCTAATACATTCTTTCAGTTCTTTCTCTGTATACGCCAGTTTGTATTGAGCCAGTACTTCAGGCGGTACGCCGTTCCACTGATTGGGCTGATTTCCCGCATAGCCAATATCTTTTACGCCGATTTCCGAAGTATAAAAACCGGAAGCGGTCAGGTTACGCATCAGGTTGAAAAACTGAACTCCCTGACTCATTTCCTGTTTGGCTTTCTCCGGATACGCGATCTGATCCACCAGTTCGATCTGTTGTGCAGGAGTACAATCTTTAAACGCCTTTTCATATCGTTTGAAGCATTGCAGATCCAACCAGCGCAAGCCACCCTGTACAGGTACCTGGTGCGATGGCATATCTCTTACGATAAAATCAATAAAATCCGGCACCCCGGCTTCACTGGCACTGCCGCTGACTTCATCTTTCGGGATAATGATATCACATAAAATAGTGATCGTAGCCATTTCATGGGCATTGAAAAATGGACCTTTTGCAAGGATTTCCTTTTCATTCTTTATTTCATCCGGATTGCGGTCCAGGTTAAAAACAGGTTCAGCGGCCTTAGCTGTTTCTTTTTTGTCATCCGTAGCACAACCAGCCATAACTGCAGGAACCGCAACGGCTCCGGTAGCAATCAGTTTTAACGATTTTCTTCTGTCCATAAAATATTATTTCAATTACAGGTTTTGCTTTTTCATTTCATCCACGATATAATCACAGGCCCGCATCGATAAGGCGAGAATGGTCCAGGTGATGTTTTTATCGGCCTGACTCACAAATTGCCCGCCGTCCACACAGAACAGATTTTTGCAATCATGTGCCTGGCTCCATTTATTCAGGGCCGAAGTTTTGGGATCATTGCCCATCCGTACGGTTCCGGCTTCATGGATGATTTCCCCGGGTTTTGAAAGTCCCCAGTTATTGCATTCATCATCATCACCACCCCAGGTAATAAAGGCACCCATATTATGCATCACCTCCTTAAAGGTTTCCTTCATGTGTTTTGCCTGATTGATCTCGTGCTCGGTCCACTTCACATTAAATTTCAATACCGGTATACCATAGCGGTCCACCACATTGGGATCAATGCTGCAGTAATTGGAGGCTATGGGAATCGCTTCTCCGCGTCCGGCCATACCGACACTGGCTCCATAAAAGAAACGATAATCTTCTTTAAGTGAAGCCCCGTAACCACCGGCTTCTTTTTGTTTGCCTTTCACCAGGTATTTGCCATTCATTTTTTCTATCCCCCCGGCGAATCCATAAGCAGGCTGACTCATGCCACCCCAGTATTCAATATGATAACCGCGTGGAAAATCCAGTTTTTTATTATCCAGCCACCAGGGGGAATACACGTGCATACCACCCACACCATCTTCATTGTAGCGTTTCCGGTCAAACAGTTGCGGCAGCACGCCTCCCAATGCCGCACCTGTGGAATCGTGCAGGTATTTACCGACAACATTACTGCTGTTGGCCAGTCCGTTGGGATGCCGGTCTGATTTTGAGTTTAATAAAAGCCGGGCACTTTCACAGGCACTGGCGGCCAGGATCACTACACGACCTTCTACCTGGTATTCCATCCCATCATCCTTACTGACAAAAGATACACCAGTGGCCAGGCCTTCTTTATTGGTCAGTACTTCCCGGGCCATCGCGTTGGAGATCACTTCAACCTTACCGGTTTTCATCGCGGGATAGATCAGTACATTGGGTGAAGAGAAATCAGCTTTAGCAATACTGCAGTTACGACTGCATTGTGCACAGAAAAAACAGGCCCCGCGACCCGCATCATTTTCAATTGGTTTAGTCAGAATCGATAACCGCGAAGGAATCACTTTTACACCGGCCTGTGTAGCGCCGTTCTTAATCATCAGTTCATGTAACCGGGGTCGGGGAGGAGGCAGAAAAAAACCATCCGGATCATTTTCCAATCCTTCATTGGTACCAAAAATGCCGATCATTTTATCCACCCGGTCATAATATGGCTTAACATCTTCATAACCGATCGGCCAGTCATCGCCGAGGCCGTCAATACTTTTTCGTTTAAAATCCTTAGGGCCGAAGCGAAGGGAAATACGGCCCCAGTGATTGGTACGGCCACCCAGCATCCGTGCCCGCCACCACATCCAGTCGGTGCCGGCTTCCTTGGTAAAAGGTTCTCCGTCCACATTCCAGCCACCATAACAGGCATCAAAATCACCAAAAGGCCGGAGTTTGGTACTGGCACCACGACGGGGAGAATCCCATGGATTTTTTAACTGGGTTATGTTTTTCTGCGGATCGTACATATAGCCCGCCTCAATAATACAAACATTTAATCCCGCTTTTGCCAGTGTATAGGCGGCCATCCCGCCTCCGGCACCGGAGCCGATGATCACGGCATCGTATTTCTTTGGCTGTTTCTTAACCTGGAGATCTCCCATATAAAACGTATAATCGTTATTGAATTTGAAGCAACAATTTACTGGATTGCCTTCTTGTATCCGAAAATATTTATCCCGATTCCGGGTCGGGGCAATCATTAACTTTACGGTCTAATACCCTCATTCAATGAAGCGCCTGTTTATGCTGATAACTTTTATCACGCAATTGTTTAACGTCCGGTCCCAGCCTG
>CAUJFR010000282.1 GCA_963169885.1 Bacteroidota bacterium | reverse complement strand
GACTGGAAACCCCGGCTGGGTGACTGTTCCCTCATATAAACCTGACTGCCACTGTAAATATTGATTTTTGTGCCAATAGCAAATTCATTACCCTTCCTGCCTTTTAATTTCAGGGCTACAAAGTTGTTGCCGGTTAGCTCCCGGCTGTTGTTGCGGTACACAAAACTCAGCTGGTTCTCATTGTTCACCACCAGGTCAAGGTCCCCGTCATTATCAAGGTCCGCATAGGCAACGCTGTTGGAGAAAGAAGGTGTGTCAAAACCCCATTTATTCCCTACATCTTCAAATACATAATTTCCTTTGTTCTGAAAAACCCGGTTTGCCAGGGGGGTCACCGGAATGCGCTTCAGCATTTCACTGATGGAGGCCACACCGCTTTGCTGCTGTGACTGACGGTATACATCATTGGAAAAAAAGTCAAGGAAATCAAGGTCGGTCAGATCACGGTTGATGCCATTGCAGACATAGATATCATTTTGCCCGTCGTTATCCGCATCCAGGAAGAGAGCGCCCCAGCTCCAGTCGGTGCCGAATACATTGGCATAATTGGCGATCTCCGTAAAATGCCCGCTGCCATCATTTACCTGAAGGGCATTGCGAACATACTGATGATAAAGTCCGGCTTTGAGTTTACTGTTATAAAGGTCAATATTATCAAAAGTCCCCGTGGTCTTGAGCCGGTAATCATCATCCGGTATCATGTCGGTAGTGATAATATCCGGATGGCCGTCGTTATTGATATCGGCGAGGTCGGTACTCATGGAAGACATGCTGATATGCTGCAACCGGTCCTCCAGTTCATCCCGGAATGTGCCATTCTTTTGATTGATATATAGGTAATCCTTTTCAATAAAATCATTGCCCACATAGATATCCGGGTAGCCGTCGTTATTCAGATCGCCGACGGATACGCCCAGTCCAAAACTGATGAGCCCGGTATGCAGTCCTGCTTCTTTGGTAACTTCGGTAAAGAAATTCTTTTCATTGCGGTAGAGGTGATTCCCCCCTCCTTTCAGTTCTTCACTGACATTCCATTGATCGACCGAAGCATCCCGCATGCTGCCGTAATTAAGCGAACTAAAGGGCAGCGGGCTGTTATTGATCAGCAGGCAATCGAGATCGCCATCAAGGTCATAATCAAAAAAGCTGGCCTGGGTACAAAAACCGGAATGATCCAGTCCGTAGGCTTTGGCACTTTCCGTAAAACTAAGATCCCTGTTATTGATGTAGAGTTTGTTCAACCGGTGTCCGTCATTGATCCGTCCCGAATTACAGATGTAAATATCCAGCCAGCCATCGTTATTGATATCCACCATATCCACGCCGGTGCTCCACATACTATCCTGCCTGAATCCGGTTTTGGTAGTGATATCCTCAAATTTCATCCCGCCTTTATTCAGGTATACTTTATTTTCCCCCATATTACTGGTAAGGATCACATCGGCCAGACCATCATTATTAATATCGCCTAGTCCTACCCCGCCGCCATTATAAAAATTGCGGAAGCGGAAACTATTATCCGCTTCATTATCGATCACAGTATTGGTGAAATTTATTCCGGTGGTAGTACTGTCCAGCAGGGTAAATAGGCGGTCTTCACTTTTCGTCCTGTTACTACAGGAAAAAAGCAAGAACAGCAAAGGCAGCGATATGATAATTAAACAATTCCTCCTCATGATGCTAAAATCAGTCCGGTTATTTCAGGGGTTGATACAGCACAGGTTTTTCACTATTGATAGCAAAGAGCAGGCTGTTCCGGTTATTCAACCGGATCGCACGGATACTTCTCACTTCGCCTTTGATCCGTAATCCTGTCTCCTTATTCCCGATATAGTTCATTTTTCCTTTTCCAACATTGAGTAATACCTGTCCATAGCTGCCATCCAGCCGTCCAAATTGCGGGGGATAGGTAAAGCGGTTGCCGCCCAATACCAGGTCCGGCTGCCGGTCGCCATTAATATCCGTTATTTCAGCGGCATTCACACTGGACAACTGTACCCAGTAAGGCAGTTCTTCGATCCTGAATTTTCCATTGCCTTCATTCCAGGCAATCACCGACCGGCAATAATTGAACTTTTGCTGGCCGGCATTTTTCAGGAGTTCTTTACCAAACAATCCCACAATATCTTTCTTCGCATACTCGCCATGTAACAGATTTTCTTTTTTAAGTGCGGGGAACTGATCGGTGATCTCGCGTTTGAGGAAAACCGGTACATCCCGGCCATCCACATGGCGGGTCAGGAAATGATCCATGGTACCCGTTTTATCAAAATCATTCAGCCATAATTTTACCGGATGTTCCTTATCCGGACGGAGATAAAAATTCTCGCCGATATTACCCAATATGAGATCTGCTTTCCCGTCTCCGTTGAGGTCACCGGTTTTCACAGTTTGCCACCAGCCGTATAAATCTTCCAGGCCGGTCTGTTTCAGCTCTTCCAGTTGCTTTGTCGTTTTATTATACTGATAAATAACAGGTGTCATCCACTCACCCACCAGTACCAGTTCCTTATTGCCATCTCCGGTGAGATCGGACCATTCGGCCCCGGTGATCATGCCTTTGGAGACCAGCCCTTTATTGAGCTGATTGGTTACATCGGTAAAATGACCTTGCCCGTCATTATTATAGATATAACTCTGCGGGTTGAGGCCATATTGATAGGGGATACTGCGGCTGCCTACAAAGAGATCTTCATCTCCATCTCCATCGTAGTCATGACTGACAGCTACAGCAATATTCATATCATTATTCGGAAAGGCGCTTACATCAATACTGAAATTTCCTTTGCCATCATTCTTAAACAAGCGATGCTGGGCTTCCCGGCTTCCTTTCTCCATATTATTTCCGCCGGCCCCGATAAATAAATCCAGGTCGCCATCTTTATCCGCATCGAAGAACAGGGAAGCAACATCTTCAAAATCCGAATAGAGTTTAAAAACCGGCTGGTCCTTCTTGCTGAATCGGCCTTCTTTGGTCTGTTCGTAAAGTTGTGCCGCTTGTCCCTTGCCTCCGCCCATAAACACATCGGCTAATCCATACCCATTTACATCGCCCACCGACATGGCCGGCCCTTCCCTGGATAATAGTTCGGGAAGATTGCGTTCGAAATAAAAATCAATATAATCATCTTCTGTATGGGCATCCATGCCTGTTGAATCAATGTACAGCAAAGGCTGGAGCCGTTCTTTTTCATAGGCCAACGGTCCGGGCGCTGCGGGTTGCTGCAGTTCGTTGAGCTGGTTTAGTTTTGTATCATAATAGCGGGTATAGCTGCGGTCGGGCCAGATCAGTTCGAGTGAATCAATCTTCGCCAGCTTACCCACCCCGATCACCTGTTTATAATCCACGCTGGATTGAAAGCCCCGGCTCGGTACCAGTTCGCGGAAGAAGACCTGGTTGCCGGCAAAGACTTTGATCTTGGTACCAATGGCAAACTCATTGCCTTTGCGGCCTTTTAATTTCAGGGCCACATAATTATTCGCGGTTTTTTCACGGCTATTATTGCGATAGACAAAACTCAGCTGGTTCTGGTTGTTAAGAACAAGATCCAGGTCGCCATCATTATCCAGATCACCGTAGGCGGCTCCGTTGGAAAAAGTGGGCTCCATAAAACCCCAGGCCTCGCCGGCATCACTAAAACTCAGGTTCCCGTTATTCTTAAACGCTTTATTGGGCATCGGAAAGATGGGAATATGTTTCAATACGGAATCAATACTTTGCTTCTGCCCGGAGATCACCATGTTTTTGATGATATCGTTGGCAAAGAATTCCATGAAATCCAGGTTGGTCACATCATGATTGATCCCGTTACACACATAGATATCATTCAGTCCGTCATTATCCGCGTCAAAGAAGAGTGCACCCCAGCTCCAGTCGGTTGCCTGTACGCCACTGAAATTGGCCGCTTCAATAAACTCTCCCTTCTGATTATTCACCATCAGGCAGTTTTTCATAAACTGGCGGTAGAGTCCGTTGCGAATTCGTGTATTGTAGAGATCGATATTGTCAAAAGCGCCGAGTGTTTTTAAGCGGTAATCATCCCCGGGCAGCATATCCGTGGTAAAGAGATCCGGGTAGCCATCATTGTTCACATCAGCTACATCCACACCCATGGAAGAGAAACTGTTTTGTTCGATGCAGTTTTCCATTTCATCTTTAAATGTGCCATTACCCTGGTTCATATACAGGTAATCCCGTTCGTAGGAATCATTGGCCACAAAGACATCGGGGTAACCGTCGTTATTTACATCACTGACTGCCACACCCAGACCGAAGCTGACGAGGGTACCATGTATCCCTGCTTGTTGTGTTACTTCGGTGAACTTGTTATTGTCATTCCGGTATAAATGATCGCCGCCACCCTTGAAGAATTCAGCTACCGGCCAAAGACTGTCGGGCAGATCGCGTTTGTTTTCATAACCGAGATTATTAATCGGCATGGGACTGTTGTTGATCATGAAACAGTCCAGGTCACCATCGAGGTCATAATCAAAAAAGGAAACCTGGGTGGTATATGCCTTTATATCCAGGCCATACTTTGCGGCGTCTTCGGTGAACGTCAGGTCGTGGTTATTGATATAGAGTTTGTTCCGGCGGTTGCCGTTTTCCATATGACCGGCATTGCAGATATAGATATCCAGCCAGCTATCGTTGTTGACATCCACAAACAATATCCCGGTGCTCCACATGCTGTCTTGTTTCATGCCACTTTTTGCCGTGATATCTTCAAATTTCATCCCGCCTTTATTCAGGTAGAGTTTATTCTCGCCCATATTGCTGGTGAGGAGTATATCGGCCAGTCCGTCGTTATTAATGTCCCCGATGCCGGTACCGCCACCGTTATAGTAATTCCGGTAATAGAAGCTGTTCTCCAGGGAGTCATCAATCACAATATTATTAAACTGGATACCGGTATCCTCCAGCTTGGTAAACAGGGGGTC
>CAUJFR010000281.1 GCA_963169885.1 Bacteroidota bacterium | reverse complement strand
ACTGAAACTGAAAGTGCTGGGTGCGGTGTTATATGTGGCCGCCCACCCGGATGATGAGAATACCCGGCTGATTACGTATTTATCAAAAGATAAACTCTATCGTACAGGCTATCTGTCCATGACCCGCGGGGATGGCGGACAAAACCTGGTGGGAGAGGAACAGGGTATTGAACTGGGTTTGCTACGTACACAGGAATTGCTGGCTGCCAGACGTACAGACGGGGGCGAACAATTCTTTACCCGGGCTTTTGATTTCGGCTATTCAAAAACACCGGAAGAAACTTTCTCTAAATGGGATAAGGAAAAGATACTTGCAGATGTGGTGTGGGTGATCCGCAAATTCCAACCGGATATTATCGTGACCCGTTTCCCCACAACCGGTGAAGGCGGACATGGACACCATACCGGATCAGCCATACTGGCCAATGAAGCTTTTGCGGCAGCAGCCGATCCATCGCGTTTTCCGGAACAATTGAAATATGTATCCGTCTGGCAGACCAAACGTGTCATGTGGAATACCTTCAATTTCGGAGGCAACAATACCACCCGTGAAGATCAGTTTAAAGTGGATGTAGGCGGTTATAATCCATTGCTAGGAAAAAGTTATGGAGAAATTGCCGCCGAAAGCCGGAGCCAGCATAAGAGCCAGGGCTTCGGGGTGCCTGCTTCCCGGGGGGAGTCCTGGGAATATTTCAGAGCCGTGAAAGGCGACCAACCGGTCAATGATTTACTGGATGGAGTAGATCCAACCTGGAACCGCGTAAAGGGTGGGGCAGCCGTAGCGGCGATGCTGGACAGTATCGGTGCCCGCTTTGACTTTATACATCCTGAAAAGTCTGTCAAGGGACTGGTGCAGTTATACCAGCTGATCAGTTCACTGCCGGATCATTACTGGAAAACCCAGAAGCTGAAAGAAGTGGAACAACTGATTACACAATGCAGTGGTTTATTCCTGGATGTCACTACCACCGAGCAGTTTGCGGTGCAGAGTGATTCGGTTCGTGTAAGTTTCAGTTTGAATAACCGGTTAGGTGCTGAAGCGGTGCTTGAAGGTTTCAGCATCAGTGGTTTTGATTCTGTATTAAACAAGAAGCTGGATAAAAACAAGAATCTGAGTTTTTCGAAAACGCTATATGTTCCGGTTGAAAAACCAATCACACAGCCGTATTGGCTGGTGTCCAAAATGGAAGAAGGATCTTTTAATGTGGCCAATCAGCAGAAAATCGGGCAACCGGATGCTGATCCCGCTTATGAGGCTGTGTTGAATATCAGCATTTATGGGACGTCATTCCGTTTTACCCGACCGGTTCGGTATAAATTCACAGACCCGGTAAGGGGGGAACTTTATTGGCCTTTAGTAGTAGTGCCTCCCGCTGAGTTTGAGTTTACGGAAGCCAATAACATTTCTGTTAATGATACTACCGCACAAACCGCTTTGCATTTCAGCACTAATCTGCGGAAAGATACTTCTGCCTACCATGTACAACTGAAATATCCGTCAGCAAAGTGGTATGCGAAACGGCAGGAGTTTACTTATAAGCCCTGGCCGGAGTGGCCTGATAACAGTAGTAATGCTGCTTTTTTCAACCTGAGGCCTGTTACAAAGAATAAAAACAGTACAGATAGTGTTTCAGTAACGGTTATTCAAAACACTAAACCCATTTATGCTGGCGAACGAAAGCAGGTAAAATATGACCATGTGCCATCCATAATTTATTTTAAAGATGCGAAAGCCAACCTGGTACAAATTGATTTGAAAACTTATGGGAAGAAGATCGGTTATATTACCGGAGCCGGAGATAAAGTGCCAGAGGCCCTGGAACAAATGGGTTATGAAGTGACACTGCTTGGTGATAAGGAACTGTCGAAAAATAACCTGTCCCAGTTTGACGCGATCATAACCGGCGTGAGGGCGTATAATACCCACCCCTGGATGAACAAGCATTTTGATAAACTGATGAAGTATGTGAATGAGGGAGGAAATATGATTGTGCAATATAATACCAGTAACCAGATCGGTCCTGTAAAAGCCAAGATCGGTCCATATCCTTTTGTCATTACCCGTAACCGGGTGACCGATGAAAATGCAACGGTGAAGATGCTTAACCCTGAACACCCTGTTTTTACTTTTCCAAATAAGATTACGGCAGACGATTTTACCGGCTGGAAACAGGAGCGCAGTATTTATCATGCCAGTGATACATCCGGAAAATTTGAGAAACTGATCAGTATGGCTGATCCCAGGGAAAAATCAGATGATGGCAGTCTGCTGGTCGCCAAATACGGCAAGGGCTGGTTTACTTATACCGGCCTGGTCTTTTTCCGTGAATTGCCTGCTGGCGTACCTGGAGCCTACCGCTTACTGGCAAATATTATTGCGTTAAACAAGAAAAAAGGATTCTGATGCCAGAAGAGAAAAAAGGCGGGATCCGCCGGAGTGAAATGGCTTTTCTGGTAGCAATAGTCCTTGGACTTGTACTGGGGATACTGATCAAGAAAATCAGAATCGGTATCTTGGTCGGCCTGGTACTTGGGTTTGTTATTGTACTGACCGGCTGGTTGCGGACCACACGAAAAAAATAACTATGAAAGAATCCGATAACGAAAAAGCCCCCTTTTTCAAAAGCTGGAATAGCTGGTATGTACTGGTTATAGGATTTCTGTTTTTGTTGATCATCCTGTTCTACTTAATTACTAAACGATTTGCATGAGCCTGGCGGACTGGATAGTACTGGTTGTTACCTTGCTGAGTATTGTGGCTTATGGCCTCTACAAAAGCCGTACTTCGAGAAATCTCGATGGGTATTTCCTGAGTAACCGCAGCATGCCCTGGGGACTGGTCTTACTCAGCATCATGGGTACACAGGCCAGTGCGATTACTTTTTTATCGGCCCCCGGACAGGCATATACGGATGGAATGCGGTTTGTTCAGTATTATTTTGGCATTCCCCTCGCCATGGTGGTGATTTCTATTTTCTTTGTTCCGATCTTTCACCGGCTTCGCGTGTATACGGCTTATGAATACCTGGAACAACGTTTTGATGGTAAAACAAGAACACTGACCTCCCTGCTGTTTTTCCTGCAGCGGGGATTATCTACCGGAATAAGTGTATTCGCCCCTTCGATCATTTTATCTTCCTTACTCGGCTGGGATATTATCTGGACCAATCTCTTCATGGGCGGACTTCTCATCATTTATACCATGAGCGGTGGGGCCAAAGCCGTAGCCTATACGCAGCAGATCCAGTTATTTATCGTTTTCACCGGGATGTTCCTTGCCGCTTATATGGTAGTGCGTATGCTCCCTGCTGATGTTGGCTTTGCTGATGCGCTCCAGGTAGGGGGTAAATTGGGAAAACTGAATATCATCACCACTGGTTTCACAGACAAAGGATTTAACTGGAGTGACCAGTATAATTTACTGAGTGGGATCATTGGCGGTTTCTTTCTGGCCCTTTCTTATTTCGGTACAGACCAAAGCCAGGTGGGCCGGTATCTTACGGCAAAATCACTCAAAGAAAGCCGGATGGGATTGCTGATGAATGGCATTGTAAAAGTGCCGATGCAGTTCCTGATCCTGCTGATCGGGGTGCTGGTCTTTACTTTTTACCAGTTTAACAACGCCCCTATTTTTTTTAATGATGTCCAGTTGAAAAAACTGGAAGCTTCAGCCTATAAGGATTCACTGAAAATTGTACAGGGTCAATATGCGGCTGTCGCGGTAAATAAACAACAGGCAGTACGGGACTATACCATGGCCCGTCATGCAGGTGAGGAAGAAAAGGAAACGGCATCACTGGCCTCTTTACAATCCTTACAGAAAGAATCGGATAGTCTGCGGAAGAAAGTAGTATTCTGGCTGAATAAAAAAGTGCCTGGTGGTGACGGGAATGATACCAATTATATCTTCTTACGCTTTGTGGTGGATCATCTGCCGGTAGGACTGGTGGGGCTTCTCATCGCGATCATCTTTCTCGCGTCCTGGGGCAGTATAGCGGCTGCTATAAATTCCCTGGCATCCTGTTCAATGGTGGATTTTCACCGCCGCTTTACGAAGAAAAAGGATAGTGGTGAGGATGAATACCGGTTGTCGAAATGGTATACATTGGGCTGGGGTATCTTCTGTATCATCGTGGCCATGTTTACGTATAATATCGGCAACAGCCTGATCGAAGCGGTGAATATCCTGGGCTCTTTATTCTACGGGGTAATCCTCGGTGTATTCCTGGTGGCCTTCTTCTTTAAAAGAATCACCAATAGCAATCCGGTGTTCTGGGGAGCCATCCTGGCGCAGATTATGGTGTTGTTTGTATTTATCCTCACAAAGGTTGGCGTTTTTCAGATGGGCTTCCTCTGGCTGAATCCGATCGGGGCTTTTGGGGTGGTTGGATTCACGTTACTTTTAGATCAGTTTGTTTTTGCAAAGAAAAGCTAGTGTCCTGGTGGAGTGAAA
>CAUJFR010000280.1 GCA_963169885.1 Bacteroidota bacterium | reverse complement strand
TTCAGGTTGGCGGGATCAATTTTACTAAAGCCAAAAATGATTATGCCGAAAATGGGCAAAAGTTTCAGGATGGAAAGCAGTTTTACAACGGCCACTCCTTGTTGGGCGCCCCAAATATTCACAACCACCATAAAGGCCAGTAATATAAAAAAGAAAATGGCTCGTACCCAGGGATTAAGGAACACCGGGAAAATGCCACCCAGTGAATCCGCGATCAGATTCATCAGGGCTGCATCGGACAAGATACTCCACCCGATAAAGAAGATCCAGCTGATCATAAAGCCGGCGAATTTTCCAAAAGCTGCTGCCACATAGGCATAACTACCTCCCGTAGTGGTAACCCGGCTACCTATTTCGGCATAACAAAGCATGATGGCCGCCAGCATAATGCCGCAAAAAATATAGCCAAAGATGGCAAAGGCCCCCAGTTGCATTCCTACGATACCCGGCAGGGCAAATATCCCGGCACCGATGGTAAAACCGACAATGGTTAGGGCCAGTCCGGAGACGCCGATTACACGTTTCAGTCCTTCGTCTTTGGTTGGCATCGGTAGGATGATTGTTTTTGTTGAAAGTTATTATGCAAGTTATAAGTTGTAGGTTATAAGTTATAAGTAAACGGGAATCGGTTGTTAGATGTTAGTTGTTAGGACCTTCTAAAATTGTCCAGTATAAAACAACAGGCTCAATCACTTTTAAGTCATCCGTTCGTACCTCGTACTTCTAACTTCGTACTTCGTATTTTGTACTTCTAGCTTCGTACTTGTTTTTGCCATTTCCCATATGTCCCGCTCCGCCACAACCATTCCACCGGACCATAGTTAAAGTATTTCAGCCAGAGGGTACTGAAAATAATCTGGCCGATAAAGACCAGGAAGGCAAATAGGGTAGTATACACAGGGCCCACCTGGTGCAGCATGGCGAAACCGAATCCGTAGAATACAAAGCAACCCACGAGGGAATGCAGGATATAATTGGAAAAAGCCATTTTGCCCACCGGCTGAAGGATGGCCACAGCTTTTTTACCAAAGGAGGTACGGGCTGCCAAAAAGAACAGGGCCACATAAGCGAGGGCAAGCGGTGCCACGCCGAAAGCATAAACGATGGTCTGGTACAAGCCTTCCATACCGAGATTATAGTATTTGCCTTCTTCCATATAGCGGGCCAGCATATAATTACAGGGAAGTCCAAGGATGAGTCCGCCAATAGCGATGGACCAAAGTAGTTTGGTATTAGTGATGAGCTGTTTGTAGCGGTCATCCTTACCGAGCAGATAGCCGAGGATGAACATGCCCAGTACTTTGGGGATACGACTTTGGAAGACCAGGTCGCCAAAGCGATAAAATACACCGGATAAGAGGGTCTGCAGGTGATCGAAATAGTTTCCGTATTTCAGCTTCTTCACAAATTCTTCAAAGCCGCCAATACCGGCAACATGGATATCGATCTTTTCCCCGGTTTGATACAGGATCCCGGCCGGAGCCATCATCCACTCAAATTTCATTTTTAAATAATAGAGGAGAATCGGCGAGAGCAACAGGATGATTGCGGTGATAAACAGTTTGCGGTCGTTCCATTTCCGGATCCAGAGAAATACGAAGCCTACCAGGGCATAGAAGGCCACGATATCACCGGTCCAGAGAAGCAGCAGGTGCGCCAGACCAAGCAGGAACATGAATAACAAGCGGCGGCGGACAAAGGAAACGGGTGTCAGTCCTTTTAATTCACTTCTTTTGAGTTGTATGGCCAATCCCCAGCCAAAGAGCAGGCTGAAAATGGAATAGAACTTTCCTTCGATCAGCAGGTGTTCAATAAAAACGGTTTGTTTATCCCAGGGATGAAACCAGGGTCCGGTATTGGGAAGGGAGGCATTGTAAAAACTAAAGCCCACCGGGAGGTTGGCGATAAAAATGCCGAGAATGGCAATACCCCGGAGGGCATCGATCAGGTGAATGCGCTCAGCAGACTGAACGGGTGTCAGGGATTGCATCAGGTTCGTTGGTTTTGGTTGCCTTTTCCAGGCGATTCAATGGTGTAACTAAATATATGCCGGTTTTCCGGAATGGTCAACTAATCGGGGCTTAGTTTCCCCGGATGTTGTAGATTTAGCGGTAAGTTTATTCTTTATGCCACTTACTATT
Source organism: Bacteroidota bacterium (assembly GCA_963169885.1). GTDB lineage: Bacteria > Bacteroidota > Bacteroidia > Chitinophagales > Chitinophagaceae > JJ008. Next base: position 951 of record CAUJFR010000280.1, on the reverse strand, counting down.
TCTGAAATTAAACAACACCTGCCCGGCTTTCCGGCTGAATTGCTGGAAGAAATTGCAGAGCACGGGATGATGAAAGAAGTCCCGGAAGGGGTGGAAATCCTTAAGGAGGGTCAATATATAAAAGTGATCCCTATCGTATTGGAGGGACTAGTCAAGGTCTTTACCCGGGCAGAGGACAAGGAACTATTGCTCTATTATATCGGTCCCGCACAGAGTTGTATCATGTCTTTTTCCTCCGGCCTTTCCAATGCCCCGAGCCGGATCTTTGCATTTACGGAAGATGCCTCCTTGCTTTTATTACTACCTACCGATAAGCTGAATAAATGGGTGAAGCAATACCCGGCCGTCAATGAATTATTCTTCCAGCAATATAATCTGCGTTATACCGAAATGCTGGACACCATCAACTCCCTGCTCTTCGACAAGATGGACCAGCGCCTGTACAACTACCTGCTGGAGAAGAGTAAGCTCAAAGGGGAGAAGATCCTGTCACTCCGGCACAAGCAGATCGCCGGAGAGCTCGGCACAGCCCGCGAAGTGGTGACCCGGGTGATGAAAAGGCTTGAGCAAGAGGGGAAAGTGAAGCAATTACCGGAGGGCATACAAATCATTTAGGCTGGTGACAGTGGTCACCGCCCTGCGCCGGCCGGGAAAGTTAGTTTTACGGGGTGAAAATGAGTAATCAGTAATGAGTAATGAGTAAGGATCGAAAAATCTTTACTGTGTTTACTCTTTTCCCAGAGCGGGATGTTCGAAATCAGCGTGCTGTACAAGCAGCTACTCATTACTCATTCATTAATTAACATCTCAACTTCTAAACCTCAAACATTCTTATTATGAAACCAAACATGGGAACCGCCGACCGCATTATTCGTGTATTACTCGCTGCTGTATTTGCCTTTTTGTATTTCAGTGGAACTGTAGCCGGAACACCCGGATTGATCCTGGTGA
>CAUJFR010000279.1 GCA_963169885.1 Bacteroidota bacterium | reverse complement strand
ATCCATTGATAATATGTTACGATCTCCGGTGCATTCTTAATGTATTTTTTTATGACCAGGTCTTTAAAAACAAAGCCGGCAACCAATACAAATAAAAAGCCAATCAAACCAGCAACAACGGCAATGGCGGCCTGGTCATTCTTTTTATCCGGCAGGTGCGATTTGTAGTAAGGGAAAAATTTGTAGATATAAGTAGGCATGCCAAAACCGGCAAAAGCCATCATCAAAGTTGCAATGGCAATAAAGGCATTGTATAACCCGTATTGTGGATCAAGAAAAATACCCTTCCGGGTAAACAGATAAATATTCAGCAGGCCAACGCCAAACCCGATATAAATCACCAATGAAGAAATAATACTTTGCCGCCGGATGCTGCTCATTTGGTAAAGGTAAAGGACTGATTGGAATTGTCAGGTATCAGGTTCACTGTCCTTTTTTAAGGGTAATATAGAAATTGGGGTTGTACTGTTCAATACTGGTGCCGGGGGGTAACGTAATCTTTTTCCAGCCGGTCTCCGGATACAGCCAGGCACCCGGCTTCCCCATCAGCTGCAGCGGCATATTGAATCCCTTTACCACATTTGTCCACCTGTAGTTTAGCTCCTGGCCATTTAACCGGTACTCCAGTTCAGGGATCTGTGTGGTACGGAGATACTGGTCAACTATTTTAGAAAGGTCTTTGCCGGAAACCCGGGACATATAGGCTTCGATTTCTTTTGAATCCACCGTTTTATGCCTGAATTCCTGGTTCAGTCCGCGCAGTATTTTCCTGAAGAGACTGTCATCATGTATCACCTGGCGGATGGTATGTAACAGACTGGCGCCTTTATTATACATATCCCCGCTGCCTTCTTTGTTCACGCCATAGGGCCCGATTAGCGGACGGTCATTGGCTATATTATTTCGGATTCCCTGCAGATAGGCATCGCCGGCCGCTTTGCCATAATAAAATTCAGTAAACAATACTTCCGAGTACATGGTGAAGCCTTCATGCACCCACATATCAGCAATATCATTGGTGGTGATATTATTGGCAAACCACTCGTGACCACTTTCATGGATGATAATATAATCCCATTTCTTTCCCCAGCCACTTCCGGATAAATCCATGCCCAGGTAACCATCCATGAAATGGTTGCCATAGGCTATCGCACTCTGGTGCTCCATGCCAAGGTGCGATGATTGTACCAGCTTAAAGCCATCCTCATAAAAAGGGTAGGGGCCAAACCAGTACTCAAAGGCTTTGAGCATCCGCTTGACATCCCGGCCAAATTGTTTTGCGGCCCTGGCTGAATCAACATCGAGGACCCAGTAATCAAGTGAAAGTTCCTTCCCGGTTTCCCCGGTATAACGATCAGCGAGATGTACATATTTGCCAATATAAGGGACGATATTATAACTGTTGATTGGATTCTTTACCTGCCAGTTCCAGGTACTGTACCCTTTTTCATCATTGCTTTTTATGATTAACCGGCCATTGCCAATAGCACTCATTGATTCAGGTACAGTAACAGAAAGTGTCGCCCCGCTATCCGGCTCATCGCCCTGGTAATCTTTGCAGGGATACCATACACTGGCCCCAAGTCCCTGGCAGGCCACCGTCATCCAGGGCCGCCCCCGGTTATCTTTGGTCCAGATCCAGCCGCCTTCCCAGGGAGGATTAACAGCTTCACTGGGTTTACCCGAGAACCAGATCTTTACCTGGTGAATCGCAGGGATAACATTTTTGGTAAGCCATTGCTCCTGTTTCTTCTTCCCGAAATCTATATAGAAAACATGTCCTTCCCGGCGAAAAGAGAGTTTATTACCTGCTAATCCCTGTATGCTGTCGATCTGCATCGGCTGCTGCAGGTCGATCTGCATGAGTTTACCGCTTATGTCTTCCTTTACCGTATACATGATCTCTACTTTTCCGGAGAGTCGCTTCTGCTTATAGTCAGGGGTTATACTGATTGAATAATGTTTGACATCCCACCAATCCCTGCCCGGGCCGTTACTGCCCCGTAATGTATCCTGTCTGGTGAATATTTCCTTTTTATTGAGTGGTTGTGCGCCACTTAAAAAAGGTTGAAGTAAAAATAGAAGGCAGATCAAAAAGAGGTTTAGTCGGTACATTCTTTCGGGTTGAACGATTTTATAAGCGATACTTTGCTAATTTAGTCCGACTCTTATTAACTCATGTACCGTTTAACAAAATATTTTCCTTTTTTACTGGCGATCTGCCTGCTAAGCTCCTGTTATAACAAGACAGGACAGGAAAAGAATATTTTCCATTACAACGAGTTTTCCGGTATTCCGACCCTGGACCCGGCCTTTGCCAAAAGCCAGGCAACGATGTGGCCTGCGCACCAGCTATTCAATACACTGGTGGAAATTGATGATAGTCTTCATATTGTTCCTTCTCTGGCCACCCGCTGGGATATTTCCGCCGACCGGACTGTATATACTTTTTACCTACGGAATGATGTTTACTTCCATGATGATCCGGCGTTTCCTGGTGGTAAGGGGCGAAAAATGAAGGCTGACGATATTGTGTATAGTCTGTCCAGGATCATGGATAAAAAAGTGGCCAGTCCGGGTGCCTGGATCTTCAGCCGGAAAACAGATACCCTGCAGCCGTTCACCGCCCTCGATGATACCACTTTCCGGCTCACTTTACTTTACCCGTACAACCCGATCCTGGGTATTTTATCCATGCAGTATTGTTCTGTTGTTCCCCGGGAAGTCGTGGAATACTACGGGAATGATTTCCGCCGGCACCCGGTTGGTACCGGTCCGTTCAGGATGGTGGCCTGGGAAGAAGGACAGGCCCTGGTACTGAAACGAAATGAAAAATATTTTGAAAACGACAGTGCGGGTAACTCCTTGCCCTACCTGGATGGGGTGAAAGTGAGTTTTTATGACAGCAAGGCCACGGAATTCTTATTATTCCGGCAAAAGGACCTTGATTTTATTAATGATATTGAAGCTTCGTTTAAAGATGAAGTGCTGACCAAGGCCGGTACCCTGCGAAAAGAGTGGGAGGGTAAGATCAGACTGATCGCCAGCCCATACCTTAATATTGAATACCTGGGTATTTTAATGGATACCACCAATCCACTTCTTGCCGGCTCTCCGTTACGGTTAAAAAAAATCAGGCAGGCCATCAACTATGGATTTGACCGGCGTAAGATGACCCTCTATCTGCGTAATTCATTGGGTACACCGGCAGAGTCCGGGTTTGTGCCGCTCGGACTTCCTTCTTTTGATTCAGTAGTGGTCAGGGGCTATCATTTTGATCCGGTTAATACCCGGCAATTACTGGCAGAAGCCGGTTTCCCGGGCGGGAAAGGGTTGCCGGTCATTAAGCTGCTCACGATTGCGATCTATGCGGATATGGCCAATTTTATTGCCAAACAACTGGAAGAGTCCGGCATACCGGTGCAGGTGGAAGTAGTACAGAAATCACTGTTATTAGATATGACCTCCGGCTCAAGGGCCGCTTTTTTCCGGGGCAGCTGGATTGCCGATTATCCGGATGCAGAGAACTACCTCTCTGTTTTTTATTCAAAGAATCCCGCTCCTCCCAATTATACCCGTTACCATAATCCGGCTTTTGACCAGTTGTTTGAAAAAGCGATTGCTGAAACCAATGATTCAATCCGCTACGAACTCTACCGCCAGGCCGATCAGCTTATGATCAATGACGCCCCGGTTGTGCCATTATGGTATGATAAAGCCGTCCGATTGGTACAAACAAGGGTCGTAGGTTTCCGGGCCAATGCACTAAATCTGCTGGAACTACGTACCACCCGCTTTCAGTAAGCAACTGATCCTCAGTAACGTATATGCACACACGTAGATTTACTAAGTAAATACTATTAATTTTTTATCGTAAAAGCTTGCATAAATTAAATGTGCTTATTACTTTTGATTCATCAGGAATATACGGAGTAAGTAAACAGCAAGACTCCGTAAAGTTCATGGGAACAATTCCGGATTAATCCAGATCCTTCGAGCGACCTACGATCACAACCCTTTGTAAAACGAAAACCCTACTTTATGAAAACGCGTCTCCTCGTCGTGATGATGACTATTGTATCTTTTGTCATCCTTTCAACCGAAAAATCACAAGCACAGACAGCTCCCATTTTAAACTTCAACACCTACTCACTTGAATCAGGTACAGCCCTGGCCAGTGGAGCGGTTTATCGGTTTACCAATGTGGATTCCGGTGTGGATGCCCTGGTAACTATCAGTACGGTTACTTCAGGAATTACGCTTCGGAATATAGATCGTACAATTGATGGTTATGGAGAAGCTTTCCAGCCAGAATATCGGATCAACGGAAATACCAATGGTTATATTGAATTCCAGATTCGTTTCGTAACCAGTGGTACCAGTACCACATCAACACGTCCGCTGGTTTCTGCTACTGGTCTGGATATCGATGGCAGCCCGAATGGAAGTTCTTCACTGAAAGAGTATAATCAGATCGATATGGGCGGCGGTGCTTTTGAGTTTAATACTTACAAATCTGAAATAACCGTTTCTCAAACCGGCACGGCAATCAATGGAAATAATTACACCGGGACCTTATTCGGCGCCCTGGTAGATACCACGGCCAAAGAAGTAATGTTTTCTGTAACGAATACCAATGTGGGTACTATGACTTATCGCGTGGGTTCTGATAATCAAAACAGTTCGAACAGTACCCGGTATGCTTCGCTTTATTATAAAAAATTTACGTACCAGCATTTCCCCCTGGCTATATCAGGACTGATGTCTTTTGACGGGGTGGCAGTAAATAATAAAGTGAAGTTATCGTGGGAACTGGCGGCCAATAAATACAGCAAAGTAGTGTTGGAAAAAAGTAATACTTCATCCAATTTCACTAAAGTTTATGAAACAAACAGTGGATCATTTAGTCATTCAGGTTATACGGATGCCGATGTGCAGGGTAGCCAGCTGTTTTACCGTTTATGTGCCACTAACCTGGAAGGAAAAACAGAAAACAGCAGTGTTATCGCTGTTAAAGTAAGTGGGTTGGTAAAGAATGAAATGAACGTTTATCCTTCACTGATTCAGACAGGGGCCACGGTGACCGTTGCTCTTGCTGAAAAAACAGAAGGTACCGTGCTGATATCCGATTTATCCGGACGGATCGTAAAACAACAGAAAGTAAATCTGCAGGCTGGTTCTAACAGT
>CAUJFR010000278.1 GCA_963169885.1 Bacteroidota bacterium | reverse complement strand
ATGTAGCTATCCATACAGTAACCGGTCAGAAGATCCTTACGCTGCAAAGCCTGAGTTCCTTCGAAAAAGAACTTCCTGCCACTCAATTCATCCGTATTCACAAATCATATATCGTGGCAGTAAACAAACTGGAACTCATTGCCAAAAACCGGGTAAAAATCGGGATAGAAGAATTGCCAATTGGAGATACGTATCGGAGTAATTTAAACAGATTGACCAAACATTAAATTCAGTTGTCAGGTGTCAGCTGTCAGGTGTCAGTGAACAGCCCCTTCTAAGAAAGCTGTTATAAATCTTCTAAACCCTACAACACTTTCCACCCCACCACCGGATGTTTCCCCGGCGCATACACGGCACTCAGTACTTCAAAATTCAGGGTCAGTTCTTTCAGTCTCTCCAGGGTTTTTACCTCAATCGTATTCTCCCCGGGCTGCAGGGTGATCACATCGTAATTACTATGCAAGGTGAATCCGGATTTATTATTGAGTAAAATGGGACTGTTTGTGCCATTTAGCAGCACAACCTTCAGCACATCCGTTTTACCGGTATAGCTGGCCGATTTCACCGTAATGCTGGCTTGCAGCAGCGGCACCAGGAAAGTTTCGCGACCGATCAGGAGATCTTTATAATTGACCACGGTACGACGTTCAAAGAGGGCTTCCTTTACACTTTCTTCGGTTCTTTCTTTAGCAAAGACGAGGGTCACAGGCCGGTGGCCACCTTCATATACTTTAAAATCCCAGTCAATCAGTTTATGGATATCACTGGTACCCATAATAGTAAGGTTATTATCCAGCGCTATCTGCAAAGCTTCTTCTGAGTAGGTATCATCGTTTACTACTTCAATACCATCGAGCAGCTTTTCTCTGATCAACATAGTATGCATGTCAGTAAGCCGTGCAATACCGTCCTTACGCTGGGCCGTCCAGTTGGGATGATTCCAGAATACAAAAGCACCCTGTGCCTTGGCTGCTTTAAAAACTTCCACAGAGTCCTTGATCAGTAGTCCGTTGGCATCTTTTATGAACACAGCGTTATTATGACCGGGAGGCATTTTCCGGGTAATTTCAGATCCGCGCACAATGATCAGGTTATGGTTCTTTGCTTCCGCCAGGGCCAGTTCATAGGAGCGGTTCCTGTCCGGATGCGGAATGTCCGTTTTATGCGGTTGATACTCCAGGTGCTCAGTCAGTGAAATCACATCGAGCCCGTCCATAAGGGCTTCCATCACGCGGATATCCGGCCAAACACTCCCATCCGAAAAAACAGTGTGCTGATGCAGGTCCGTTTTCAGGGTCTTATACCCGGGAATATCGGGAAATACAATCTTCCGGCCCATGGAATGACTATGGTCCTGGGAAAAAACGGATGAACATATGACAATTAATACAACCAGCAGGAGTTGGCGCATAACAGGTGTTTTATGAAAGATAGAATTTCCAAAGTGAAAATGCAAAAGTAAAAAGTAAACATCAGGAAGCGCCCTATCCCCTGCTAAATCCCTATTATTGAATTATTAATTATTAGAATTATGCAAAAAAAACACAAATCCCAAAACTCTTAACAAACAACTTAAAAGGGGCTGTTTTCTGCCGACTGTGAACTGTGAACTGTGGACTGCCGTCTGCCGGCTACCCCCTTTTCTTCCCGGTAATTTCACTGCCATTTTGAAACAAGGTCATCGATTCCACTTCACCTCTTTCATTACGGTTGAAGCGGATCTTAGCCTCTATCTCTTTTAGAAAGAAATGATCTTTTTTCTCCGGATGCAACTGTAAAGGTTCTTGTCCTTCAGGAGCACCGATGAGTTTGCCATTCTCCACATATATCTTTACTACCAGGTCAGCATTTAAATCAAAAATACCGGTGTATTGTTTCAGCTCCTCTTCCGTCATGGGAATGGCGGATATTTCCTTCGGCAACTCATAGGGCAAATTATAAAGAACGGAAAACAGATGCTTAGTCATGGCCGAGAGATGAGGTGTACTTAAATTACTCAGCAGGATCACCACGGAACTATCTTCCGGAATAAACACCATATTACTGACAAAACCATGAATGCCACCACTATGACCGACAGTTCTTTTCCCGGCGAGGGTATCCATACCCCAGCCATATCCGTACTTGTTCTTAACCGGGGTAAAAGCCTGTTCTTTTGAATTGCTATTTATAAGTTTATCAGCTTGCAATGCCAGAAACCATTTATACAAATCGCCAGTGGTGGAGAAGATGGAACCTGCTGCATAGGACACCGATGAATCCACAACCGGTGATGGGGTATTCCCATCGGCTTTGATTCTGAAATACCCCGTAGACTTACCGGGATGTTGCAGATGGGCAAAATCAAATCCACTCTGCTGCATACCGGCCTTATTGAAAATATATTTGCGCACTGCTTGCTCCCAGGACATTTTAGCCACATCTTCAATAATATACCCGAGTAACATATAACCGGAATTGGAATAACTCCATTTCGTTCCAGGCGAAAAATCAAGGGGCTTGTCCTTAAACCGGGCCATCATTTTCTCCCGGGTGGCCGGGTTGGTCACCTCTTTATTCATAAACTCCGCATCATTGGTATAATTGAAGATGCCGGAAGTATGCGAAAGCAACTGATGAATCGTTATGCTATCCCCTTTCGGATAATCCGGGAAATACTTACTGAGTTTATCGGTCACATTAAGTTTATTCTCCTCCTGCAGTTTCAGGATCACGACGGCAGTAAACTGCTTTGTCACAGACCCGATCTGAAACACACTGCCCGGATCGTGCTTTACACTATCCTTTACAATTCGGTATCCATAGCCCCTATCCAATAAAATCTTCCCCTTATGGGCCACCAGCACCGTGCCATTAAATTTATACTGACTGGTATAAAGATTCATGATCTCTTCCATTTTGGAGAGGTCCTGGCCGAATGAAACCTGTATTGCCAATACAGCAATCAGCACGAGATTTAGCTTCTTCATACAGAATTTTTACATCTGACGTGTGTCAGACAGATGAGGTTACATTATAAAAGTAAAGGATTTGAATGGGAAAGCAGCTTATTCATAAATCTTACATAAAACCCGTTGCAGGAACAGCTTAGGGCCCACTGCCTGTTGGAAAATATCCCTGCTACGAAGAAACATCCAGATCCACTTCCACCTATAATACTCCCCTAAAATCAGACCAGTGGGTTAGTTAATAATTTTTATTAAATTAACCACAATTATGAAGAAGCAAACACGCC
>CAUJFR010000277.1 GCA_963169885.1 Bacteroidota bacterium | reverse complement strand
CCTTTCTTCCCGGCTAAATTTTTGCCGGTAATCCCGAAGTATCGGGAGGTAATGACGGGAAGGAAGCCTCAGGGAGGCTTTTGGTAGCTATGAATTAAAGCAAAAGCCCACAAATTTTCCCGCTAAGCCTGATAAGACTTTCTGATTATTGAAGACGCTACCTCTTTCGAAAGGTCTTAAAATCTTTGCGGGCAATAAAATAACCGCGAAGCGGCTATTCTTTTCAGCAATATCTCACAAACTCCCCTCATATATCAGACAGCCCTGCTATTTTTGCAACACAAATTTTTTTCTTGAAGCAACTGATCTGTTTACTGGTTTTCGTGGTTAGCCTGGCGGGTAATGGACTGGCTCAGACTACAGCAGACAGTTTGGGTATACCAGCGGATACGGTTCGGGTTGCTGACAGCCAGCTGCTGAGCGACACCCCTGTGGTTATTCCAACGGTATTGGTAAAACGCCCGCTTTTACAAACTGATAGCAGCTGGATGCTGGCAGTTGGTGATCTGGTGGCAGGCCCAAAACTACAATGGCTGATCCTGGCCCATCATCCCATTTACCGGTTTGAATTTAAACCGGTGGATGGAGTCCGGAGAGCCGACCTTACCGATAAGGGGGAGGTGCGGGTGGCAAAAGACAAGGACCTGCTGTTTTACAGTTTACTGTTACTGATAATCGTCTTTGCCTTGCTTCGCCGGGCATTCCCCAAATATTTCAATGACCTTTTCCGGCTATTTTTCAGAACCACGTTGAAGGAAAGACAGATCAGCGAACAGCTGATGCAAACACCTGTGCCTTCGGTTTTACTCAATGGCTTTTTTGCCGTCAGTGCCGGCTTCTACTGTACTTTCCTGCTGCTGCATTTCGGACTCAATCCAACCGGTGAATTCTGGACCTTGTTTATCTATTGCACAGGGGGGCTGGCCGCTGCGTATTTTATTAAGTTCACCGGATTGAAAATATCCGGCTGGATTTTCAATCTGCAGGCTGCCGCCAATTCCTATATTTTTATTGTCTTTATTATCAACAAGATGATCGGAATCCTGTTGCTACCCTTTTTGCTGGTACTCGCATTTTCAACCGGGACGGTATATACGGTGGGCATGACATTATCCTGGTGCCTGATCGGCGGATTAATGCTTTATCGTCTTTTCCTGACTTATGCGGTCATTCGTAATCAGGTCAAAGTCAGTCCGTTTCATTTCTTTTTATACTTTCTGGCCTTTGAGATAGCCCCCCTATTATTGGTTTACAAGGCCTTGTTAGTCTTTTTCAGTGAAAACACTTAACTTTGCACCCAACTTTAGCCGATCCGAACATGAGTACAAATGGGGTTAAAAAGGCCGGGGAACAGGCCAAAGCAATACAGAGAATCCTTATCACCCAGCCGAGGCCGGAAAGCGAGAAATCGCCTTATTTTGAGCTGGAGCGGAAATACAGTGTCAAACTGGATTTTCACGCTTTCATCAGGCTGGAAGGAATTCCTGCCAGGGATTTTCGCAAACAAAAGATTGAGATACCCAACTATACCGGTATCATTTTCACCAGCCGTAATGCCATTGATCATTTCTTCCGGATGTGTGAGGAAATGAAAGTCAGTGTTTCCCAGGACACCAAGTATTTCTGTATCACAGAAGCGGTGGCCCTTTATCTCCAGAAGTTTATTCTTTACCGCAAACGCAAAGTTTTTTACGGAGCCGATGGCACCAATAAAAGCATGTTTGATGTGATCAATAAGCATAAGGCGAATGAGAAGTTCATGTATGTGTGCTCCGAAAACCAGCAGGATAATGAGATCGTAAACTGGCTGAAAGCAAATAACTGCGAATACACTATGGCCTTTATGTACCGCAGTGTGAGCAGTGATGTAAAGGAAGTGCTGACCAGTATTGATTATGATGTCATCTGTTTCTTTACCCCCAGCGGGGTGAAGAGCCTTTTTGATAATGTTCCCAAATTTAAACAGAACGGTACTGTACTCGGAGCCTTTGGTACCAATACCTTCCGGGCGATTGAAGAAAAAGGGTTGAAACTCGAAATCAAAGCTCCACAACCACAAACTCCCAGTATGGTGGCGGCCCTGGATCAGTTTCTGGCTTCACTGAAGAAGAAAAAATAAGCAACGAATAAATTAAAAAAGGCTGTACTTGAAAAAGTGCAGCCTTTTTTTTGCCTGCGGCAAAAAGGGTGGCCACGAATTGACACGAAAAGACACGCCTGTCCCGCCTCATGCGGGGAAAGAAATTCAGAAAGGCAGGCCACGGATACCGCGGACCTGCCTTTGCCGGCAGGCAGGTTAGCACGGATTTGAGAAAAGCACAGCAATTTTCCCGCTAAGCCTAATAAGACTTTATGATTATTGAAGACACTTCCTCTTTCGAAAGGTCTTAAAATCTTTGCGGGCAATAGAATAACCGCGAAGCGGCTATTAATTCCCGTCCTTCCTTTCTTCCCGGCTAAATTTTTGCCGGTAAGGCGGTAAGAACGGTAAGGAAGCCTCAGGGAGGCTTATGGTAGCTATGAATTAATGCAAAAGCCTACAAATTTTTCCCGCTAAGCCTAATAAGACTTTATGATTATTGAAGACACTTCCTCTTTTGAAAGGTCTTAAAATCTTTGCGGGCAATAGAATAACCGCGAAGCGGGAAATCCTTCCCGGCTAACTTTTCTCGACTAAGTTCGTTATACTTGATTAATGAAATCTACCGGTAACCGATTAAAAGACGAAACAAGTCCTTACTTGTTACAGCATGCTCATAACCCCGTGGATTGGTATCCATGGGGCCCAGAGGCACTAGAGAAAGCTAAAAAAGAGAATAAGCCCATCCTGGTCAGTATTGGCTATGCCGCCTGCCACTGGTGCCACGTGATGGAGCGGGAAAGTTTTGAGAATGATGCCACGGCGGAGATCATGAATACCCATTTTGTCAATATCAAAATTGACCGGGAGGAACGCCCGGACCTGGATCATATTTACATGGATGCTGTGCAGGCCATGACCGGAAGCGGGGGCTGGCCGCTCAATGTTTTTTTAACCCCGGAAACAAAACCCTTTTACGGAGGCACTTATTTTCCGCCACAGAAGGCGTTTAACCGGCCTTCCTGGACGGAAACCCTTTATGGGGTGGCACAGGCTTTCCGGGAACGAAGACATGAAATTGATGCCCAGGCGGAGAACCTGACAGAGCACCTGCTTAATGCCAATGCTTTTGGTATAAAAATGCCGGAGGAGGCAGATACATTGTTTCATCCGGAAAAGTTGCAGGAGTGCTTTACTCAGTTTATGAAAACAGCGGACAGGCAGTGGGGCGGTTTTGGAAAGGCTCCCAAGTTTCCCCAGACCTTTTCCATTCAGTTTTTATTACGTCACCATTACTTCACCGGCGAACCTGCTGCCCTGGAGCAGGCCCTTTTATCATTGGATAAAATGATTGATGGTGGAATTTATGACCAGGCAGGGGGAGGTTTTGCCCGTTATTCTACAGATGCCGAATGGCTGGCCCCGCATTTTGAAAAAATGCTGTATGACAATGCCTTGCTTGTTTCTGTATTAAGTGAAGCGTATCAACTGACGCATAAACCCCGTTACCGGGAAGTGATCGACGAGACCCTGGCCTTTATAGAACGGGAGATGATGCATCCGGGAGGGGGCTTTTATTCAGCCCTGGATGCCGACAGTGAGGGCGTTGAGGGAAAGTTTTATACCTGGAGCCGCCAGGAACTGGAGTCGGAATTGGGAGAGGAGGCGGCCGCTTTTTGCGCCTATTATGATGTGTCTGAGGCTGGCAACTGGGAGCATACCAATATTCTCTGGGTCCGGAAGCCCATGGCCGAAGTGGCGCAATCGTTGAAAATGGAGGAGGCGGCGCTTTCGGAACTCCTGGCAAGGGGGCGTAAAAGGTTGATGGAAATAAGGGCAAACCGGATTCGTCCCCTCCTGGACGATAAAGTGCTGCTGGGCTGGAATGCGTTGATGAATACGGCTTATTGCAAGGCCTATGAAGCTACAGGAAATGAAAAGTACCGGGATCAGGCGCTGCGTAATATGGACTTTTTACTGTCGGCTTTCAGAGACGAAACAGGCCAGTACCGCCATACCTGGAAAAATGGTCAGGCGCGATATCCGGCATTTCTGGACGATCTGGCCTTCTTACTCCAGGCTATGTTACAGTTGCAGCAGGTAACCGGAGATCTGAATTGGCTGGAAAGGTCCCGCGAACTGGTACGGCTGATCATTGAAAAATACCAGGAACCAGGAACCCCCTACTTTTTCTATACGCCTGATGATCAGGAAGATGTAATTGTACGGAAAAAAGAAGTGTATGACGGAGCTTTGCCTTCGGGGAATGCAGTGATGGCTATTTGCTTATATCACATGTCTGTAATATTTGATATGAAGGAGTGGAAAGAGCGGAGTCTGGATATGTACCGCCTGCTGGGAAATGCGATTACCCGTTATCCGGTTTCTTTTGGGGTATGGGCGATGGGGGTTCAGGAACTGGTGGAAGGAACCAACGAAATTGTGCTGACCGGGGACAACCCGGAAGTCCTGATGGCCGATTTGCTGGGTAGATATGTGCCGAATAAAGTAGTGCTGACAACCGGGATAAAGAAGTCGGATATCCCATTACTCGAGGGCAGAAAAGGGGAGGGTAAACCTTCCATATACCTCTGCCGTAATAACACCTGCCAAGCGCCCGTATTTTCCGCAGATAGCCTTATCTCACTGATAAACAGGGACAAAAAACAGTAAATAAATTTTAGTTAATACAATAAAATAAGGTTCGTGGCCGTTAGAAAAGTTACCGTGATTTTTACGGTTTGATTTCTAAAAATAAATTATAACCTTGTGCCGGAGAACAGTTCTAAACATTATATTTGCCCAATACCCTTTAAGTGTATGAAAATGAGAAACCTTTATTATGCCCTGTATGCAACCGCGTGCATGACTCTTGTATCCAGTTGTGGAATCCTGGGTGGTAAGAAAAACAAGGGCGGCGCCCTGCCCAATGATGGTCAGGTGCACGGAGTAGCCCCCGGTGGTAAGTACTCGCTTCCCAAGCCTCCGGGCATGGTGTATGTGCCCCAGGGTACATTCCATATGGGTCCCAGTGACGAGGATCCTGCGTATGCATTCAGTGCACGGAACCGTTCCGTATCGATCAGTGGCTTCTGGATGGATGCCACCGAAATCACCAACAACGAATACCGCCAGTTTGTAAACTGGGTACGTGATTCTGTAGTAGCCCGTAAGATGGGGTATGTAAAAACAGGGTCAGACGGCAACGAGAATGTTGACTGGGCTAAAATGAAAACCATGAAATGGGGAGATCCCAAAGTAATGGAGCAGCTCAGCAGTACCGATATCATCCTTCCTCCGGATGACCGTGTATTTGGTAAGAAAGAAATTGATCCCTCTAAAATCGTGTTTCATTCTGAGACCTTCGATCTGAAGGAAGCAGCCCGCCGGGAAAATGCCGGTAAATCCCGTTCTACTTTTATTGTAAAGAAAGATGTGGCGATTTATCCTGACACCCTGTGCTGGATCCGTGACTTCTCCTACTCTTATAATGAGCCGATGACCAAAAGATATTTCTCTCACCC
>CAUJFR010000276.1 GCA_963169885.1 Bacteroidota bacterium | reverse complement strand
CAAAGTCATGATATAGCGAAAGACATGCGTCCGGGTATCCAGGCCATTGCGGCTAAATACAAGGCCAATGCAAAAATTGTGGAAGTACCCCCGGGTCCTCCTGTATTATCCACCATTGTGGCGGAAGTGTACGGACCGGATTACAATGAACAGATTAAACTGGCTGACCAGGTCAAAGGCCTGCTGAATAAAACCGATGATGTGGTGGATGTGGACTGGATGGTGGAAGACGATCAGCCGGAGTATGACTTTATCATTGATAAGGAAAAAGCCATGCGGCAAGGTGTGGCACCGGCCCAGGTTGTAGCCACCCTGCGTGCTGCTTTATCCGGACAGGTAACGGGTAATCTCAATAAACCGTCATCTTATAATCCGGTGAATATTGTACTGAAACTGAATGATGCGGATAAAACATCTGTAGATGACCTGAAGAGCCTGAAAGTGATCAGTCAGTCTGGAATGGCGATACCGGTAGGCGACCTGGTTACGATCAAACCGGTGATCAAAGAGAAAAGTATTTTCCGTAAGAATCAGAAACGCGTGGTGTATGTGCTGGCAGATATGGCCGGTAAACTGGAGAGTCCCTCCTATGCCATGATGAAAATTTCCGACAGTCTGCAAAAACTGAAAATGCCGGAAGGATATGAACTGAAGGAAGAATATACCCAGCAGCCTGAATTTGAAGACAACTATTCAGTGAAATGGGATGGAGAGTGGCAGATCACCTTTGAAGTGTTCCGTGATCTTGGTATTGCCTTCGTGGTGGTCATCCTGATCATCTATATGCTGATCGTAGGTTGGTTCCAGAACTTCAGTGTGCCATTAGTAATGCTGGCCGCGATACCGCTTTCCCTCGTGGGAATTGTGTTAGGTCACTGGATGATGGGTGCTTTCTTTACCGCCACTTCCATGATCGGTTTCATAGCACTGGCCGGTGTAATGGTGAGGAACTCCGTCTTGCTGATCGATTTTATTGATATCCGTTTGAATGAGGGTATTCCGTTGAAGCAGGCCATCATCGAAGCCGGTGCGGTGCGTACAACGCCGATCCTGCTGACTGCCGGAGCAGTGGTACTGGGGGCCGTGATTATCCTGTTTGACCCGATCTTCCAGGGACTGGCCATTTCACTGATGGGTGGTACGGTAACGTCTACCTTCCTGACCCTGCTGGTAGTGCCCTTACTCTACTATAAAATGCTGAAGAAAAAACATACAAAAAATAAAACCCTGTAACATGAAACTCTTATTTGTAACCTGTCTGAGTGATTTCAAGGCAGACATAATGAAAATCTTTCATGAAGCAAAGGTGAAAGTGTTCAGTGTAACGGAGACCACGGGTGTAAAGGACGAACACGATGCCGATCTGCTGGATGACTGGTTTGGCAACAAGGACGGAGAGTACGACTCCCTGATCCTGTTCAGTTTCACCCCCGAAGCAACCGCGGCCGATGCCATGATGCGGATCCGGGAGTATAATAAAGCAGAAGGAAATAAATTTCCCATCCGGGCCTTTATCATGCCGGTGGAGGAAGCGAGTTATTAATATAGCAGGGTCTCGCGAAGCGGACCCTGCTATCACACCCGTCCTGCGTCCCCTTCGGGAGACACTGGTATAAAAGTACCGGCGTCCCCTTCGGGAGACACCGGTACATAAACACAAAAAAAATGAGAGAAAGAATTATCCGTGCCGTAGCCGGCACCCTGGTATTAGTCAGTATTACATTAGCCGCGACGGTTCATATCAACTGGTTATTCCTCGCAGGCTTCGTGGGACTGAACCTGTTGCAATCGTCGCTGACGAAATTTTGTCCGTTGGAGATGATATTGAAGAAGGCGGGAGTGAAGTAGTGAGTGGTGAGTAGTGAGTGAGTTACTAAGATGCCTTGTCAATTTTAAGCGGTGATATGGCTATTGACAACATCTGTTTTAAGTACGAGGTACGAAGTACGAGAGGTATCCCGTAAAACGAGTAACAACAGTTAATATTGATTCAACCTTCTTAGAACGGGCTGTTGACTACTAACTACCGACTACTATCTACCGACTAGTTTCTCTTCGCGTCCTTTGCGGGAGCAAAAGAAAAAGGCTGCACCGTTAACCGATGCAGCCTTTTTATATAATAGGTTTAAAAAAATTAACCTAAAGCCACCCTTTTGAATTCAGTAACTACTACATCACCGCTTTCTTTCAGGTAGTCGCCTACTGATTTGCTGCTGTCTTTTACGAAAGCCTGGGCCGTCAGGGTTTGTTCTTTGAAGAACACACCCATTTTACCTTCAGCGATCTTGGTCAGCATTTCTTCGGGTTTACCCGCCATTTTAGGATCTTGTTTCATCAGTTCCATTACGATATCCTTTTCACGGGCGATCACGTCAGCAGGAACGGAAGAAGCATCAACGGCAACGGGGTTCAGGGCAGCAATCTGCATCGCTACGTCTTTACCGGCATCAGCAGCTTCTTTGTTCAGTCCTACCAGTACTCCGATGCGGTATGCACCGTGAATGTAAGAAGCAACATAAGGAGCATCCACTCGCTGGAATTTAGTCACCCCGATTTTTTCACCGATGGTGGCCAGTTTCTCGTCCACGAGACCAGCTACAGTCAGTTCACCGATTTTCACGGCCATCAGTTCTTCCAGGTTGTTTACGTTGTTGGCGATGGCGGCATCAGCGATGCTTTTACCAAAGGCCACGAAGTCGGCATTTTTAGAAACGAAATCTGTTTCGCAGCTTACACATACCACGATACCGGTTTTGTGATCAGCTGTTGTTTGGGCAATCACCACACCCTCTTTCGCTTCACGGTCACTTCTCTTGGCAGCTACTTTCTGACCTTGCTTACGCAGCCAGTCAATAGCGGCTTCAAAATCACCATTGGTTTCAGTCAGGGCTTTACGGCAATCCATCATACCTGCGCCGGTTGCCTGGCGGAGTTTATTGATATCCTGTGCACTAATAGTTACGGTGCTCATATAATCAGGTTTTAATAATTAACAATACAATTCTTCCTTACATAAACATTGGCCGGGCAGCAGGTGTATTGTCCGAAGCATCGGACTACTAACTACTATCTGCTAACTCCGAACTGCTGTTTATCTCTTTCCACCTCCAGGACCACGTCCACCGGGCGTACCACTACCAGAACGGCGTCTTTGACCGCCGGCTCCGGGACCACCCGCACCACGACCTCTTCCGCCACGGCCACCTTCTGCTTCGGCTTCTGCCTGCAGTTTAGCCGCTTTTCTTTCTTTTTCATCATCGGTCATTTCATCTACTTCCTCATCTTTAGCGGCTTGTCTTTCGGCAAGTCCTTCAGCGATGGCGGCAGTGATATAATTTACGATGATCGCGATAGATTTAGTCGCATCGTCATTGGCAGGGATAGCGAAGTCCACTTTATTGGGATCGCAGTTGGTATCTACCACACCGAAGGTGGAGATGCCGAGACGCTTGGCTTCTGCCAGCGCGATATGCTCATGCCCGATATCGATGATGAAGAGGGCGGCCGGTACACGTCCCAGCTGGGCGATACCACCGAGTACTTTCTCCATTTTATCTTTATCGCGGCTCAGGGTGAGGCGCTCTTTCTTAGTGATGCTGTCGAAAGAACCATCAGTCAGCATTTTTTCAATGCTCTGCATTTTCTTCACGCTCTTACGAACGGTGTTGAAGTTGGTCAGCATACCACCCAGCCACCTTTCGGTAACGAAGGGCATGTTCACTTTCTTCGCGCTTTCGTTTACGATATCTTTTGCCTGTTTTTTAGTACCTACGAAAAGGATCTTCTTCCCGCTGCGGGCGATCGCTTTCATGGCTGCTGCGGTTTCCTGCAGGCATTCCACGGTTTTGTTCAGGTCAATGATGTGAATACCTTTCTTTTCAGCAAAGATGTAAGGTAACATCTTGGGGTTCCACTTCTTCTTGAGGTGACCGAAATGAACACCTGCCTCGAGAAGCTGCTGTTGTAAGGATGTATTTTCCATTTTCTGTTGTTGTTATAATTATTTTGAATAAATAGCTGTGAGCTGCGAGTGTCGAGCTGTGAGCAGTTAACTCGTAGCTCATAGCTAATAGCTCGTAACTTATATTAACGTTTAGAGAACTGGTAGCTTCTACGGGCTTTCTTGTGACCGAATTTCTTACGTTCAACAGAACGGGGATCACGTTTCAGCAGACCGGCCGCTTTCAGGGCGGGACGGAATTCCGGGTTCAGTTCAACCAGTACACGGGAAATACCCAGCATAGCGGCTTCAGCCTGACCTTTCAGACCACCACCGGCAGCGTTGATTTTCACATCGTATTTAGTGGCTACGTCAACTGTTTTCAGCGGACGCTCTACCTGGTTTTGCAGGTATACCAGCGGGAAATATACTTTGTAGTCTTTGTCGTTGATCGTGATGGTACCGCTTCCTTTAGAAACGAACACCCTTGTCACGGCTTCCTTACGACGTCCTACACCTGTGGTTTGCTTTTCCATTATTTGTTGTTTGGAATTTTTTAATGTTTTTTGTCAACCTGAGCGTTAGCGTAGGTTAGAATTTGAGGTCCTTGGGTTGTTGTGCTCCGTGGGGATGCTCAGCACCGGCGTATACAAATAATTTTTTGTACATCTTACGTCCGAGACGATTCTTCGGAAGCATTCCTTTTACCGCTCTTTCGATCAGGACTTCAGGACGACGTTTCTGCAGGTTGGAAGCTGTTTCTTCTTTACGACCGCCGGGGTATCCGGTGAAGTGGTCATAAATTTTCTGTTCCATTTTGTTGCCGGTTAAAACAACTTTCTCGCAGTTGATCACGATGATGTAATCACCGGTGTCAACGTGGGGGGTGTAGCATGCTTTGTTCTTACCACGTAATACAGCGGCAATTTTAGCACACATACGACCTACGGTTTGATTAGTACCGTCCACAACATACCAGTTGCGTTTTACGGTAGCCTCGTTCGCGTGTTTGGTAGTGAAATGTAATTTGCTCATTTAAGAAAAGCTTTGAGCTGTGAGTTACGAGCTTCGAGCCCGTTTCCTCCAGCGGTTAGTGAATAATCAAACAGAGCTATCCCTCTGCCTGACCCCATCCCAACCCGGTTTAAGGGGCTCTTTTGGGGGTGCAAAGATAAGAATGCGGAATATTCTAACCTAAGAAAAAGAGCAGAAATTAAACAAGCACCTTTGTAACTATATGATTTTCAATAAATATTTTGACGGTATATTTTCATTGATTCAACAGTTGGCGATTTGCCAACTGTTTTTTAGCTTTAAATAATCTATTTATCCACTTTATAGCACCTGAAGTGGCGACGGTTATTTTTTTCCGGAGGCATTCTGCTTTATTTGAAATGCCGGAGTACTCCTCTTTTACTAAAACCCGGAAAATTATGATCATCATGTATTTAGAAAGATTGAATGTTTTTGGAAATAAGCATGCAAATGCAAGAAAAAGCCTGGCCACCTGGAAAGCGGCCACACAAAAAGCCACCTGGAAAAACAGGAACGATGTAATTAAGGACTTTCCAAAGGCAAAAATGATTGCCAATAACCGGGCAAGATTTGAAATAGTACATAATATGTACCGATTGATCGGTTATATCGATTATCAGGATCAGATAGTGGAAATCCGTTTTATTGGTACGCACTCGGAATATGACCGTATTGATCCTGAAACAATTTAAAAGAAAGTTTATGACCCAGTGGTTTTTAATAGAAACTGAAGCAGAATACGCAATAGCCATAAATCGCTATGAACAAATCAGGGAAGCGGAAAAAGGTACGGAGGAACATCGCGAAAAGATGTTGTTGGTAATGCTAATCAGTCAATACGAAGAAAAAAAATGGAATCTTCCGGAAGTCGATCCTGTTGAAATGATAAAAATCCGGATGGAAGATTTTGGCTATACAGCAAAAGACCTTGCCCGTGAATACGGCGATAAAGGAACGGTAAGTAAAGTGCTGAACTATAAACAGGCTTTATCCCTGACCATGATCCGGAAATTCAGCAAACTGCTCCGTATTCCGGCAGATGCCCTCACGAAAGAATATAAATTACACCATTAATCATTCCGCCGATTCCACGCGCTTGACCACCACCCGCATATTGGTCAGGTGGGTGATCTTAACCAGCAGGGTATCCCCTGCCTTA
Source organism: Bacteroidota bacterium (assembly GCA_963169885.1). GTDB lineage: Bacteria > Bacteroidota > Bacteroidia > Chitinophagales > Chitinophagaceae > JJ008. The sequence continues at coordinate 576 of CAUJFR010000276.1, read as the reverse complement.
ACTCCTGGATCGGTTCCTTTTTCGACCGGTAACTTGGCCTGCATGCCTCCCTCAAATAAATCCAGGAAAATGCCATGCGGCGATATCCGGGTGACCACGGCCTCCGCATCAATTTCATTTTTGAAATGCTGCAGGGCTTTTTTATAGGCGGGGGAGAAATTATGTGAAAAGAGTTCAGCCACGATGGCATTGGGTTTTTCCAGGTTCAGTAACCGGAAACTGATCGCCAGATTCTCCGCGGTTTCCACGGGCGGCTTCTCCCATGGCGATAACTGGATCGGAAAAAAGATATAACTGTCGATCTCCTTGACAAAATAGTCCTCATCTACTTTCTTCAGATAACCCGAAAACCGGTTCTCAATCGCCGCCCGCTGGATCAGCAGGTCGAGCTTGGTATTATGGAGAAACTTAATATTATAAGCCGTCATCTTGTCGCCCCGGTCTGACAGTCTTAATTGGAAACTCACCGTATCCCCGATCCGGAAATGCTGGGTCTTGCGGCCGGTTTCTTCCAGTCCGGTCTTGCAGTTTACCGACTTCTTCTTTGCCCCCACTTCGTACTCAATCGTGGCAAAA
>CAUJFR010000275.1 GCA_963169885.1 Bacteroidota bacterium | reverse complement strand
TTATAAAGGAAAAGAAGTGGTCAAACGGAATGTAAACAGTGAAGTGGCCGTGGAAGAACTGATTAATTTATTAAAAGAGAACGGGGCCTGGGTGGACTTATAATTGCCTGTATGAAAAAACAAATCTGGGTACTGGCCTTTTTGGCAGCTTTGCTGGCAGATATTGCCGGAATACAAATTAATAATGCGCTTCTCCAATGGATCAGTAAACCCCTGATCCTGCCTTTCTTGTTCCTGTATTTTTATTCGGCCATTCATTCAGTCAGCAGCTCACTGATAAAATGGATCTACCTGGCACTTTTCTTTTCCTGGGCCGGAGATGTATTGCTGATGTTCCAGGGAGAAAATGAACTCTTTTTCCTGCTTGGATTGAGTGCTTTCCTGCTGGCACATATTTTTTATATACTTTTTTTCCATTTTGTACGTATCAGGGAAAAAATTGCCGGGAATGGATGGTTCTTGTTGGGGATAGTAATTTATTATAGTGTGCTTATGAGAAAGTTGTCCCCTTATCTTGAAGCGTTAACCATACCGGTGAGGGTGTATGGACTGGTGATCAGTATTATGTTGCTGATGGCGATGCACATGACAGCCTTGCCATTAAAAAAAACAGGATGGACGATGCTGGCTGGCGCGGCATTATTCGTGTTGTCCGATTCCGTGCTGGCAATCAATAAATTTTATCAGCCTTTTGACCTGGCCGGACTGGTGATCATGCTGACCTACGGGGCAGCGCAGTATTATATAGTAAAAGGAGCAATTGAGTATCTTCGTACCGGTAGTAAATAATTTATCATCAAATTTCCCTTGCGGAACGGGTAGCATGCAACGAACAGACTTTTTAGTGATCGGATCAGGAATTGCCGGATTGACTTATGCCCTGAAAATGGCCAACCGGTTTCCGGAGCGGAAAGTATTGGTCATGACCAAGGCCCTGGACGATGAAACAAATACCAAATATGCGCAGGGCGGTATTGCGGTGGTGAATGATATGGAGAATGACAGTTATGCCAAACATATTGAAGATACCCTGATAGCCGGTGACGGTATCTGCAATGAAAAAGTGGTGGAAATTGTGGTGAAGGAAGGGCCGGAACGGGTACAGGAGATTATTGACTGGGGAGCCCAGTTTGATAAGGAAGAAGACGGGGATTATAAGCGTGGAAAAGAAGGGGGGCACTCTGAGTTCAGGATCCTGCATCATAAGGATGTAACCGGGAAAGAAATGGAAAGAGCCCTGCTGGAAGCCGTGGACCGTCAGCCGAATATTGAATTCGTCCACCATTGCTTTGTCATCGATATCATCACCCAGCACCATATGGGTTTCCTGGTTACGAAAGCCACCCCGGATATTGAATGTTACGGAGTCTATGTGCTGAACCTCGAAACCAACCGCATCGAAAAAATCATTTCAAAGATCACCGTACTGGCTACCGGCGGAAATGGCCAGGTGTACCGCACGACGACCAATCCGTCCATTGCCACCGGCGATGGAGTAGCCATGGTGTACCGGGCTAAAGGGAAGATCGAGAATATGGAGTTTATTCAGTTTCACCCTACTGCTTTGTATGAACCGGGCTTAAGGGGTCATGCTTTCCTGATAACGGAGGCAGTAAGAGGAGATGGCGGTATTTTACGTAATATGAAGGGGGAAGCTTTTATGGAACGCTATGATCCCCGGAAGGATCTCGCACCCCGTGATATTGTAGCCAGGGCGATCGATAGTGAAATGAAAAAAACGGGTACGGAACATGTATGGCTCGACTGCCGCCATTTCAGCAAGGAAAAATTTACTGAACACTTCCCGAATATTTATGAGAAATGCCTCTCCATTGGTATTGACATCACAAAAACTATGATTCCTGTAGCACCTGCCGCGCATTACAGTTGCGGGGGTATCAAGACCGACGAGTGGGGCCGCAGTTCTGTCAAACATCTTTATGCCTGTGGCGAATGTGCCAGTACCGGTTTACATGGGGCTAACCGCCTGGCCAGTAATTCACTGCTGGAAGCCATGGTTTTTGCGCATCGCTGTTTTCTGGATGGAGCGGAGATTATAAAGGATATCGCCTTTAACGATTCCCTTCCGGACTGGAATGCAGAAGGTACGACCGAACCGAGGGAGATGATCCTGATAACCCAGAGCCTGAAAGAACTGCAACTGGTTATGAGTGATTATGTGGGGATTGTAAGAAATGATACCCGTCTGCAGCGGGCCATGCGCCGGCTGGATCTGTTGTGGGAAGAAACCGAACAACTCTACCAGAGCAGTTCGCTGTCACCTCAACTACTGGAATTGCGTAATATGATCACCGTAGGCTACCTGATTGTAAAAGGGGCCAGCTTCCGGAAGGAAAGCCGGGGTCTTCATTTCAATACCGATTATCCTGAAAAGAGTGTGCTGGTACAGAATATTGTACTCTGAGCCGGCTCCTGGTGGATTGCCCCGTTGTTCTGTATTATCTTTGCGCCGCAATGTACTATTTCATATTTGGCATATTATACCTCATATCCCTGCTGCCCTTTTTTATCCTTTATGGCATCGCGGATTTTCTTTTTATACTGATTTATCTTGTCCTGGGATACCGGAGAAAAGTAATCCTGGAAAATCTGCGTAATAGTTTTCCGGAAAAGACCGAAAAAGAAAGAAAGAAAATCGCCCGGAAATTTTACCGCAATTTTATCGACAACTGGATTGAGACGATCAAGTTAATCTCCATCAGTAAGAAAGCGCTGAACAAACGGATCTCCGGCAACCTGGCCATATTCAACGAACTGCATGCCAGCGGTAAATCGGTACAGGTAAACCTCGGACATTTCTTTAACTGGGAGATCATGACCCTCTATACGGGAATCAATCAGCCTTATACGTTTCTGACTGTATACCTGCCGCAGAGCAGCTCCGTTGCGGATCGTTTACTGATGTATATCCGCGGCCGCTGGGGTAATCCATTATTGCCTGCCACACAAATGGCCAAAGCCATAATTCCCTGGCGGAAAAAGCAACACTTACTGGCATTAGGGGCAGATCAGAGTCCGCCTCACGGCACGGATGCCTACTGGTTGTATTTCATGAACCAGCCGGCCGCTTTTGTAAAAGGCCCGGAGAAGTTTGCCCGGATTCAGAAAGTGCCGGTGGTAATGATGACGACAACAAGGCCGAAACGGGGCCATTATCACTTTGAGTATTTTCTGTTGGCCGAAGATCCCGCCGCTTTGCCGGATGGCGAACTGATCCGTCGTTATGTGGATCATCTCTCCGCCAATATTCAGCAGCAACCGGAACTCTATCTATGGAGCCACCGACGCTGGAAGCACAAGTGGCAACCGGAATACAGAGACCAATGGGTCGGCAGGGAAGAAGCTCCATAAGCTGAAAATCCGTATCTTAACCCTTCATGTATTATGTAGTCTATCCCTTCCTTTACTTGTTTTCGTTACTGCCATTCAGGGTATTGTATTTTATATCAGACGCCATCCGTGTACTGGTATTTTATGGACTTAAATACAGGCGTGATATAGTGCTCCATAACCTGCGGATCGCTTTTCCGGATAAAACTGAACAAGAGCAGTTTGAGATTGCCCGCCAGTTTTACAAAAACCTGATCGATACCTTTATTGAATCGGTAAAATTCATCTCGCTTTCGCCCAAGGCGGCATTCAGGAGAAGCACGGCAGCTACTGACGAGATCAATGCACTGCTTGATAAAGGACGAAATGTGCATGTCATGGCCTGTCACCAGTTTAACTGGGAGTATGCGAATATTCTTTATCCCATCAAGCTAAAAGCACCCTTTGTGGGGGTGTATATGCCAATTAAGAACAAAGTACTGGATCGTGTTTTTTATAATTTCCGGAAACGGCATGGTACGGTCCTGATTTCTGCAACGGCTTTTAAAGAACAATCGCACGATATTTTTCATAAGCCCTATGT
>CAUJFR010000274.1 GCA_963169885.1 Bacteroidota bacterium | reverse complement strand
AACCTGGAATGGAGGCTGGCCTACCGGTACTTTGATGTACATAGTACGTATAGCGGAGTGGCTTTACAAAAACCATTTACGTCAAAGCACCGTGCTTTCATGAATCTGGCTTATGAAATAAAAGGCTGGAAACTGGATTATACACTAAATCTGAATGGTCCGAAACGGATACCATCTACCCGCGACAATCCAGGCATCTATCAACGGGAAAGTTATTCCCCTTCCTTCTGGATCATGAATGCACAAATAAGTAAAACGGTAGGGAAGAAGCACCCGGTTGATCTGTACCTGGGCGGGGAGAACCTGGGTAATTATTTTCAACGGGAGGTGATCATCAGCCCGGATCAACCATTTGGCACCTATTTCGATGCTTCCCTGGTCTGGGGGCCTGTTAGCGGACGGATGATATACGCCGGGCTGCGATATAAAATCAACTAAGTACCTGACTGATTCTCAATGTTTTTTTAAAAGTTCTAAAAAAGGTTCCTCTTTTTAAGAGGGACCTTTTTTTTGATGAAATCGTATAAATAATTTAAATTCGTATAAATCTTTTTTTAGACAAGTCTAAAAAAAGATTTAGTTACACATAACACATGAAACAAAAACCATTCTTCCTACTGGCCCTCAGTTGCTGGTGCATATTGCCATTGGCGGCACAAACCATCCGTGGAGAAGTCAGGGATGCCCTGAGCGGAGAACCGATCCCCGTGGCTTCGGTTCATGCCGGCGACAGCCTGAAAACCCTGACGGATAAACAAGGCCGGTTTACAATCAATGCGCCTTCCAATTTACGCATCCATGTATCGGCAATGGGATATGAAACAGCTGCCGTTTTAAACAACCAGAAAGATTTCCTGACGATCACGTTGATGCCTCAGCAAAAGCAGATTGAAGGGGTTGTGATTACGGGTACCTTAAAAGCCGTGCGACGGTCGGAGAGTCCCGTGGCTGTGGAAGTGTATACCCCCCAGTTTCTTAAAAAAAATCCCGCACCGAGTCTTTTTGAATCATTGCAAAATGTAAACGGGGTAAGACCCCAGTTGAATTGCAGTGTTTGCAATACCGGGGATATTCATATCAACGGACTCGAAGGTCCGTATACACTGGTGGCGATTGATGGGATGCCGGTGATGAGCAGCCTGGCTTCCGTATACGGACTATTCGGTATACCGACCCAGTTGATTGACCGGATTGAAATCGTCAAAGGTCCCGCTTCCGGCCTGTATGGTGCGGAAGCCATTGGGGGAATGATTAACATTATTACCAAATCGCCGGATAAAGCATCGCCGGTTACCGCTCAGCTGATGACCAGCAACTGGAAAGAACATTCATTTGATGCAGGATTAAAATTTAAACCGGGAAAAAAAATCAATTCTTTGCTGGGATTACATTATTTCAATTACCAGGATCCCGCAGATCATAATGCCGATCAGTTTACCGATGTGGCCCTGCAGCACCGGGGATCCCTGTTTAATAAGTTTCAGTGGTTACGAAAAAACAACAGGGTGGCCAGCCTCGCAGGACGATATTTTTATGAAGATCGCTGGGGTGGGGATATGCGCTGGTCCAAAAAATTCCGGGGTACCGATAGCCTGTACGGAGAAAGTATCTATACGAGCCGTTGGGAACTCTTTGGTCAGTACCAGTTACCAACAGACGAAAAGCTGCTGATTTCTTTTTCTGCTACAGGACATCATCAGGATTCCTATTACGGACAGCTGCCTTATCTCGCTACCCAACGGACCGGTTTTTTTCAACTCACCTGGGATAAAAATACCAGTGACCATCATACTTTACTGACTGGTGTATCGGCCCGCTCCAATTTTTATGATGATAACTCCACGGCCACCCGGGATACCCTCAGCGGCCATTCAAAGCCGGACCGGAGTGTAATTCCCGGACTTTTTGTACAGGATGAATGGAAACTGAATGAGCAGCAGCTTTTATTGTTGGGGTTACGTGCAGATTATCACCCCGTGCATAAGTCTATTATCACTCCCCGCCTGGCCTGGAAATGGAGTCCCGGAAAACAACAGGTTATCCGGATCAATGCCGGCACCGGTTTCAGGGTGGTCAATTTGTTTACCGAAGAACATGCCGCGCTTACAGGGGCCAGGGTGGTGGAAATAATTGAGGCCCTTCGTCCGGAACGCAGTTATAATATCAACTTCAATTATAACCGCCTGCTGAAAGGAAAACATTTTTCCCTGCAGGTGGATGGATCAGCCTGGTATTCTTATTTCAGTAATCAGATCATACCGGACTATGATGCCGATCCCAATAAGATCATTTATAAAAACCTGGATGGATATTCTTTATCAAAAGGGATGACCCTGAATCTTGATTTTAATTATGGTCACCGGTTAAAAGCCCTGGCCGGCATCACCATTCAATCCATTAAGAAAATGGAAATAGATGCAGCGGGAAATAAAACATCACAAGTGCCGGTATTAACCGAAAAATGGAGTGGCACCTGGTCCGTTAGTTATTCTATACCCGGCGGTGGATGGTCATTTGATTATACGGGAAATATTTACGGTCCCATGCGTTTGCCCATACTGGGCCCCCGGGATCCGCGACCGGCCTATTCCCCGGTCTGGAGCCTGCAGAATCTGCAGGGTACCAAAAAACTGGGACGGGCGATTGAATGTTTTGCCGGGGTCAAAAATATCCTGAACTGGACCCCTGCCCGCCGGGTGCCATTTCTTATTGCACGGTCACAGGATCCTTTTGATAAAGCAGTTGAATATGAACAGGATGGTTCGGTAAAAGTCACGGCTGATAATCCGTATGGACTTAGTTTTGATCCGGCTTATGTGTACGCACCCAATCAGGGAAGAAGGTTGTTTGCCGGTCTGCGATTCACATTACGCTAAATGAATATGTAAAGGCCTTGCCTTTTTTTGTATCTTTACCCGGTGAAACGTTTTGCAGGTATTTTACTCATCTCTGTTTATATGTTCTCCTTTGCGGAGTTCCATAACCTGCTGAAGATACCCGTCCTGATTGAACATTTCCACGAACACCACCAGCAAAACAATAATACCAGTTTCTGGTCTTTTATTAAACTGCATTACTTCGATGCATACGTCATTGACAGTGATTACCAGGAAGACCGTCAATTACCTTTCCGTGATACAGATTGCGGGTTGGTGGTGAGTACGTCCATATGCGAATATGCACCGGTGGTCATGGATATCCAACCACCTGCTGAGCCCATTCGTGAATTTCATCATTTTAATGATGGACATGCCCCTCAATTCACTTCCTTTGATATTTTCCAACCTCCCCGTGCACTGGTATAATTTCTCTTTTTTATCACTCTTTTTTTTTCACTGATTTTTCAGATTAAGTAATTTATTATGCTGAATCATATTATCCGCTTTTCCAT
>CAUJFR010000273.1 GCA_963169885.1 Bacteroidota bacterium | reverse complement strand
CCTGCTGTAGTTAATCCATTGATACTATCGCAGTAAAAATCACTATCTGCCTGTCCGGGATTTATGATCATCATCTGGCCATTCAGATCTCCGGTATGGTCCGTACTGTTATGCCATTCAGGACGTGCCTGTGCATTTCCGAGAACAGTATATTCACCGGTTTCCAGTTGCGCACCGGCCATAAATTTAAAACCAGTGCGTCCTTCCGCATAAGCTTCTGTAAAAGGCGTATTGCCAAACGTTTCACGGAAAAGAATCGTTTCACTATCGCATACGGTCTGCCCGTACAGCACAGTGACCCGGCTGGATACAGCCAGGAGGAGGAGAATAAGGTAGAATTTTGTTTTCATAAGTACGATTTTCATAGATGCTGACACTACAAATATGCCAAAACGTATTTCATTGGATTTCAATACGATAAGTGAATGTACTTAGCTGGGTTTTCCAAAAATTGGATTTTTTTTACAAAATCTGGAAAATCCGAAAAAGTATAGATTTTACAGCTTTTCAGGATGTGGATAACTTGTTTTACCCCTGTAATATTGTGTAAGACAGTGCTTAAATAAAAAAACCCGGCGATTTGCCGGGTTTCAAGTTATGCGTTTCTGTTGATACAGTTGAGGTCTTCAAAAGCCACTTCCAGTCGTTTGATAAAGGCTTCTTCTCCTTTTCGTAACCAAACCCGCGGATCATAGTATTTCTTGTTGGGCTTATCATCCCCTTCAGGATTACCCAGTTGTCCCTGCAGGTAGGCTTCATGTTTTTTATAGTTATCCAGCACGCCCTCCCAGAAAGCCCATTGCAGATCAGTATCGAGGTTCATTTTAATGGCCCCATAGCTGATGGCTTCACGGATCTGGTGCTGCGGTGATCCGCTTCCTCCATGGAATACAAAATAGACCGGCTTGGCAGCTGTATTGAACTCCTTCTGGATATATTCCTGGCTGTTATTCAGGATGACCGGGCGTAATTCCACATTCCCGGGTTTGTATACCCCGTGTACATTACCAAAGGCAGCGGCAACAGTGAAGAGTTTACCTACTTTACTGAGTTCTCTGTAAGAGTAAGCCACATCTTCAGGCTGCGTATACAGTTTGGAATTTTCCACATCACTGTTATCCACGCCGTCTTCCTCACCACCGGTAACACCGAGTTCAATTTCGATGCTCATGCCCAGCGGATTCATCCGTTTGAAAAACTCAACAGACGTATGGATATTCTCTTCAATCGGCTCTTCACTCAGGTCGAGCATATGCGAACTGAAAAGCGGCTGTCCTTTTTCCTTATGGAATTGTTCACCGGCATCCAGTAAACCGCTGATCCAGGGTAACCATTTTTTGGCGGCATGGTCGGTATGCAGGACAACAGGCACTCCATAGTATTTGGCTACATTATGAATATGCAGGGCACCGGATACTCCACCGGCAATATTGGCCTGCAGATTATCATTGGGCATTCCTTTACCGGCGATAAACTGGGCGCCGCCATTGGAAAACTGGATGATCACCGGGGAATTCACTTTAGCTGCGGTTTCCAGCACGGCATTAATGGTATTGGTACCGATAGTGTTCACAGCAGGTAAAGCAAACTGGTTATCCCTGGCATCATTGTAGAGTGCTTCCAGCTCATCGCCGAAGAGCACCCCGGCTCTGTACTTTTTCATTGATTTTAAAATTTTTAAAGTGGCAAATGCTTTTCAGCTGGCAGGTAATCGTTAAAGGCCCGCTAATATATAGCTTTTCCGTTATTCGCAAAGCTAACATCTGTTAGAGTTCAACGTGATTTTCGTTTGCTTTTTCCCAGATTTTTTTGCACCAGGAGCAGGTTTTTCCGCAGGGTAAGCTTGAGGTGCACTTTTACGATCTGTCCCATGTTCTGGCATTTATCATACACGGTGGTTTTCATGTATTCGGCCAGTTCTTCTTTCAGCTGAACCACTTTTTCCGGGGTGCTGATTTTATCGTGGGTCATAATATCCAGCAGATCCTTGATCCGGTATCTTGCAGTGGCCAGCCGGAAAGTAATCATGGTTCTTTCCTCTGCCTGGTATTGTTCAATGGACTCCCTGTTCAGCACCGCGAGTGCAGATTCCACATACGCATAGTTTTCTTTAAAAAACTGGGGCAGGTACAGGTTTTTACGTCCTTCATAGGATTGCTGGTCAAAATCGATACTCCTTATCCGGTACTGATAATCCTCAATATCCGGGGTTATGCTTACCACAAAATTATAACTGCGCATATCGCCGAGGAGACGCACGAAACAGCGTTCATTGAATTTTACAAATTCCTTGGCCAGCCGGATCTTATTGGTTTCGGGCGATTCCAGGATCTGGCGGATAAACATATCACCGGGTATTCCGGGAATATGTTCTTCTACCAGGGTATTGCCATAGGTAAAGAAAGTAATCCGGTTGGGTGACAGGATATGCTCCAGTTCAAGTCCGTAAATACGCGAAGCATCCGCAATTTTGATATAATAATGATCGTAGTTGTCGTTGAATTTATTGACAATCCGGATCCGGAACGGATTGGAATTGCCAAAAGCGCAATAATCAATCCTTGCTACATCCAGGTGGGTGATAAAACTGAAATCACCCTCTGTTTTCAGAATCGCGTAAATTTTAACCAGCCCTTCCCGTATATAATCCCAGTCGCGGCTGTCATACGACGCTTTTTCCCAATGCGTATGTTGCCCGTTTTTGTCCATGATGGGAGTGGACCAGGTAAACCGGAGCAGGTCATGGTAGGTTACCGGCAACCGGACTTCTCTTCCCCGTTCCCGTAAATAACTTCTGAGTTTGGTATTTACCGGGTACATGGGCTTTTTCCGGGAAGGTTTATCGCCTTCCTTGGTCTCCCGGTCGTTCTGGTTATCTATGAAGCGCATGGTGGAAGGGGTTTAAATGGTTGAAAAGGTTTAAGGTTGAGTGGTTGACAAGTTAGCAGGTTGACTGGTTAACAGGTTGACTGGTTAATAAGGAAGGGCTGTTCCTGACATCTGGCAACTGACATCTGACATCTTTTTTTATTGCAATTTCGTACTATTTTACTTTCTCCCGAAGTTTTTGGAAATAGGCAGGTGCCTTTAACAGGCGGCTCCCATACCAACTGAACATTTCCCCATCAGTCAGCAGAATTTTTGCATCTGGAAGTGTTTCCTGCAGTTCCTGAATATGTTTTTCCCGGAAAGGGTAGGGCTCAGAAGACAGAAGCAAGACTTCACAATTCATTGACCGAAGTTCATCCGGATGGATTTCCGGGTAACGGCTTTTCTGTTTGTAAATATTCTCAAAACCTGCCAGGTCCAGCATAGCATGGATAAATGTGTCGCTGCCAACAGTCATAAAAGGATTCCGCCAGATAAGATAAGCGGTACGTGGCTTTTTTTCAGGTAGGTTGATGGACTGGAATGCAGTCCTGATCTGTACACACAGGTCGTCTGATTGATTCGCTTTACCAGTAATTTGTCCAACCTGCCGGATCATGTCAAGGGCCTGTTCCAGGTTTTTGATATCACTGACCCATACCGGATATTTCTTAGCTAGCTCTTCGATCTGCTCTTTTACATTTTCTTCCTTATTCGCCAGGATCAGGTCGGGTTGAAGGGCATCAATCCGGTCCGTATTTACATTCTTTGTGCCACCCACCCTGTACTTTGATCTGAACCATTCATCCGGATGAATACAGAATTTAGAAATGCCAAGGACCTCGTCTCGCAGTCCCATGTCAAACAGCAATTCGGTCTGTGAAGGAACCAGTGATACAATCAGTTTTGGAGTATCCGGTATGTCAACAATACGGCCACATTGGTCAGTGGTGATCATGGAGGGAAATTAGGGAAAAGTGGGGAGCCCTCCTTCGCTAA
>CAUJFR010000272.1 GCA_963169885.1 Bacteroidota bacterium | reverse complement strand
GGCTCCGGCGTGCTGGCGACCGAACTCGGTAAAGCCCTGGCACAAAAAGGCCACCTGGTCCATTTTATAACCTATCAGCAACCGGTGCGGCTGGGTTCATTTACCCCCAATATCCTCTACCATGAGGTGCAGGTACCCACGTATCCGCTGTTTGATTTCCCCCCATACGAAACTGCTTTGGCCAGTACCATGGTGGATGTGATCAAGAACAATGATCTGGATCTGTTGCACGTGCCTTATGCCATCCCGCACGCCTCTGCAGCATATATGGCCAAACAGATTCTTAAGAAAGAAGGTAAAAATATTCCGGTGATCACTACGCTGCACGGCACCGATATTACCCTGGTAGGACGTGATAAAACCTATGCCCCCGTGGTAACTTTTTCCATCAATGAAAGTGATGCGATCACGGCGGTATCTGAAAATCTGAAAATGGAAACCCTCAGTCATTTCCATATTGAAAAAGAAATTGATGTGATCCTGAACTTTGTGGACGTGAGCCGTTTCAACCGCAAGCCGATTGACGCTTTCCGGAAAGTGATCGCCCCGAACGGAGAACGGATTTTATTACATGCTTCCAATTTCCGGAAGATCAAACGCGTGCAGGATGTGGTGAAGATCTTCGCCGGGGTCAATCAACAAATCCCTTCAAAATTATTATTTGTGGGTGACGGACCTGAGCGGAATACCGCAGAAGACCTGAGCCGCGAACTGGGTGTTTGTGATGAGATCCGGTTTGTTGGTAAACAGGAACAAATGGAAGACATTCTTGCTATTGCTGATTTATTCCTGCTGACTTCTGAATATGAGAGTTTTGGACTGGCCGCCCTGGAAGCCATGGCTGCCGGTGTGCCAGTGGTGTCTACGAATGCGGGCGGACTGGGCGAAATAAATATACAGGGTGTAACCGGCTTTCTCAGCAATGTGGGTGATGTGGAAAGTATGACCAACCAGTCGCTGGTGATTTTAAAAGATGATGCCACGCTTAAAGGGTTCAAAGACAGGGCCGCTGAACATTCCAAAAAATTTGATATTCATCATATTGTACCGCAGTATGAAAAATTATATGAACGCTTTTTATAAATAAAAAAGCTGCCCTCATCAAGAGGGCAGCCTGTTATCTTTTCTTGTTTACTTTATATTACCTGCTAAGCCACGGCCGTGGATTGATATTCTTTTTGTCCAGCATTAGTAGCAGATCAATCTTACCCCCTCCGCTATCATCATTTCCGGCCTTACCAATTACCTGACGGGCTTTCACGGTGGCCCCTTTTGCAATACTTGTTGAAGAGAGGTTGCTGTAGATGGTATAATAGTTACCATGCTTGATCATTACTGCCATACCATCTCCCATGTTGAACACACTTAATACTTCTCCGTCAAAGATTGACTTTACCGCAGCTCCGGCGCCTGTGCAAATGGTAATCCCCGGATTATCTTCGGTAAGGAGTGTGCCTTCAATTTTATTTGTACCAAAATTGCTGCAAACAACCCCATTGTCAACCGGCCAGGGCAGCTTTCCATAATTCAGCTTGAAGCTTGCAGCCAATGCCGTTTCATTCGCATTTAAGGGTACATAGGTCTTCTCGGCGGTCACAGGTTTTGGCCGTTTATCTACTATAGTGCCCGGCTTGGGATCCGCTGGTTTTGTCTTTGGATCCACCGGTGAATTTTTCTTCTCCGCTTCTTTAATGGCGATCAGTCTTTTTTTCTCTTCCTCAATTGCTTTTAACCGCTCTCTTTCAATAATGGCAAAAATTGCATTTTTGAGTTTCGCGTCCCTGTTTTTTTTGTCTGCAATCTGCTTTTGCAGATCTTTCTCTTTTGATTTCAGGTCTTTCACTACCGCATCCCTTTCCTTTCGTTGAACATCTAGTTGCTGAACCTGTTTAGTCTGTGTCTGCAGGGCCACATTCTTCTGATCTTTACGAACCAATTGCTGTTTCTTCCGCTGAGCAATCAGCAGCTGGGTTTCCTGAATGGTAGACACCTGTTTCTCCCGGTAAGAACGGTAACTCTTCAGGTAAGCGATCCGCTTCACCGCATCATTGAAACTGCTGGCCGAAAAAATAAAATTTACATAATCGTAGTTACTCCTGTTTTTATAGGAGTAAACAATTGACTTGGCATATTGGGATTTAAGCGTATCCAGTTGTTTATTGAGGCGGTAGATTTCAAGTTCACTCAGGTAAATATCATCATCGATACTACGGAGTTCTTTATTGATGGAACTGATATACTGTTCCTGCAGGTCGATCTTCCGTTTGAGCATGTTTAGTTGGGCCAGATTCTGTTTGGTCTGTCCCTTTACTTTATTATACATGCCCTGGATCTCCTGCAGCTCGCGCTGGATCTCCTGTCTTTCTTTTTCCAGCTGGGTTTTATCCTGTGGCTGGGCATTGCCAATAGCGATACAACCGAACAGGAAAAAAGGCAGTAAGATTTTTTTTCTCATGATTAACTGGATTGAGGTTAAAAAAAACAGGGTCGGAATCAGTTAAGAAAAACGGTGTTTGACAAATTAAAGTATATTCCTTAATCGGCTTTATAGTTTTTAGGCACGGAAAAAGGGAAACTTAACGTTTCATTAAACTCATACTGTTTATAATTCAGCCTGATTTCAAGGTTTTTTTTCTCAGCCACGGTAATGGACCGTTTCTGGGCAAAAGGAAATCCTTTTTTATTCTCATAATCACTCCAGGTCAGGTAACTGGTCCGGTTTCGGGATTCATCCAGGTCATCGAGTTTGGCGCTGTATAGTTGTTTATCCATTTCCCCCAGGGTGATCAGGGTTTTAAACAAACTGTTTAATCCGAGTAATGAAACAGTTCCGGAAGACTTACTATAGGAAGAAATATCCGAACTGACAAATACCGGGTTTCCGATCAGCAAATCCTGAAGCGAGGAAAGATCAAGTGGCAGGGCTGCTATTTCCTGAAGAAAGGCCACACTTCGGGCAATAAAGACCTTATCCTGCCGGTTGAGGATTTTAACTGAATCCTTTGTGATATAGGCTCTCAGTCCTTCAATACCAAGGATAGCCGTAATACGGATCCAGATCACGCTGTCCTTGTACATCCGTAATTCCGCATTCAGGTTTAATTTTTTGCCCCCGGTCTCTTCATAGTCCACATCCAGTTTACCCGAAAACGTGGTAAAGCTGATTCGCTGATTCATCACCGCGTTATAATATGCTTTAATCAGAGCCATAGAATCCGCATGACCGGTATCGGGGGGCGGCGGTATTACAGTAGTTGTATCTTTTTTGGCTATAGCCGACTGAATTTTTTTGGTGGCCCGGCAGGAAGTAAACAGGGCGGCAGCCAGTAAGAAAATGATTGCGTTTCTGATCATGAAGAAGTTTTATTGTTTACCGGTGTGTCCGAATCCGCCTGCACTACGGGCAGTCTGCTCCAGGTTTTCAGAAGGGACCCAGGTACATTGTTCAACAGTCTGAATCACTAACTGGGCAATCCGGTCACCTGGTTGAATGACCTGTGCATCCGCCGAAAGGTTGATTAATACAATCTTAATTTCTCCCCGGTAATCCGAGTCAATAGTGCCGGGTGTGTTCAGACAGGTAATCCCCTGTTTGATCGCCAGCCCGCTTCTTGGACGTACCTGTGCTTCAAAACCTGCTGGCAGTTCAATGAACAAACCTGTTGGGACCAGGCTGCGTTCCATCGGACGTAATGTCAGCGGGGACTCCAGGTGAGCGCGGATATCCATACCCGATGCACCTGTTGTTGCATAGGCAGGTAATGGATTGGCTGATTGGTTTATTATTTTGACCTGAACGGTTGGCATGCGGCAAAGATAAGTATTGCTGCAAGGAAATCAGGGGATCAGGCGCCCTTCTTCAGCAACACGGTGGCATAGGCCATGAGTCCTTCTTCCCTGCCGGCAAAACCCATTTGCTCAGTAGTGGTAGCTTTCACCGATACATCCTCCTGTTGCACCTGAAGGATTTGGGCAATTATTTCCTGCATCTGTGGTACCCAGGGTTTTATTTTTGGTGCTTCCAGGCACAGCGTGCTGTCTACATTCACCACGCTGTATCCTTTTGACCTGATCAATTCAAACGATTTCTGTAATAGTATCTTGCTGTCAATATTCTTATAGGCCGGATCTGTATTGGGAAAATGCAACCCAATATCCCCCAGGCTCAACGCCCCCAGCAATGCATCACAGATAGCATGCAATAAAACATCAGCATCACTGTGACCTAATGAACCTTTATGATGGGGAATTTTAATCCCCCCGATCCAGAGGTCACGGCCTTCTGCCAACTGGTGAAAATCAACGCCTGAGCCGATTCTGTATGACATAATTCTTTTTTACAAATATCGTTACTTGTTGGACTTATGACCAACTAGTATCTGCTTTTTGTTGGTCTGCTTGTATCGCATGTTGTTGGTCTGCTTCGCATGTTGTTGGTCATAAGACCAACAACATGCTGATCTTCTTTTAGAATACCCCTAAAAACGACAGCGTCCCGGCTATAAAGCCGGAACGCTGTCAGTAGTATAGTGTTTTGTTGGTCTTATGACCAACAAACCTTATTTCTTAGCACCATCCAGATCAAACAGCACAGAGAAACGCAGTGTGTTTGACAGGGGGTTGGTGGTAACACCACTTCCTGAAGGGATCAGGTAAGCGAAGTTGAATCCGAATAAGTTGTATTTCAGACCCAGACCGGTAGTGAAATAACGGCGGTCACCTTTTGTTTTGTTTTCGTAGAAATAACCGGCACGCAGCGCGAACTGATTATTGTACCAGTATTCAGCACCAGCAGAGATCTGGAACTCTTTCATTTCTTCAGCGAAACCACCGGGGGCATCACCGAAAGAACTGAACCAGCCACCGATTACGCTCTTGCTTCTGTAGTCAGCAATATCCTGTGCAGTTGCATTCTGACCGGGAGGTGTGGGAACCAGCAGTTTGTTTGCTTCAACACCGAAAGACAGTGAATTGGTTTCATTCATCTTTTTAGTGTAGTTCAGACCCAGACCGAGGTTGGCAGGAATGAAATCTTTTGCATCAGCGTTATCTGTATAAGATACTTTGGTACCGAGGTTAGATAATACAGCACCCCATGCCCAACCGCTTCCGGCTTTCTTACCATCATGGTAGTAAGCAAGGTCAGCAGCTACAGCACTGGCAGATTTGTAAGTAGTGCTACCATTGGTATAACCACCAGCCAGGTTGGAGTTGATGTATTTTAATGTTACACCCACACCGCTTTTATCAGTCAGTTTACGGGAATAACCCAGGTCGATGCCAAACTCCCGGGGACGGAAGTTACCTACATCATTACCCTGAATGTTGGTGAAAGTGATATTTCCAAGGCTGAAATAACGAACAGCACCTGAAAATGCAGAATTCTCATCCATTTTGTAATAACCGGCTACAGAAGCCAGGTAAACATCGTTTACCAGATTTTTCAGCCAGGGAGTATACGTAGCACCAATGCCACCCTGGGCCTGGTTGAAAGCTACTTTACCAATATTCCACAAACCTGAATAAGCATCAGGAGATGTGGCAACACCCATATCACCCATACCGCCTGAACGGGCATCCGGTGAAATACGGAGAAAAGGTACAGCGGTGGTAACTACATTGATTGGGTCAGCATTCTGAGCTTTTACAGTAGAAGATAAACCACAAAAAAGCAGTAATCCGGCAGTTAGTTTTAAAGCAGTTGGTCTCATTAGAAAATTTTTAATAATGGTGTAAATATAGGGCATTTGCCTAAATACAAAACTAAAATAGAGAATTTATCTGAACCCAAAAAAATATCAATTCAGGTGGTTCTCAATGGCTTTTGCAGTTATGACGATGCCTGGTAAAGAACGAATTTCTTCAAAAAAACGACTGATTTCCGATTTTATTGTTAAATTTTAAAGAATCTGGAAAAATGATTAATAACTGGTTCTCAGCAATTAAAATATGCAAATAAATTAAAAAAAATTATAACATAACCAGCTTCCCCAGCACTTCCCGGGTCTTTTTCCCCGGACT
>CAUJFR010000271.1 GCA_963169885.1 Bacteroidota bacterium | reverse complement strand
TAACAATCAATAAAAGAGAAACATGGATTTATTTCTTTTAGCAGAAATGGCTAACGCAGGTGGAGCCATCGGTGCAGGTTTAGCAGCTATCGGTGCCGGTATCGGTATCGGTCAGATTGGTAAAGGTGCCGTTGAAGCCATCGCCCGTCAGCCGGAAGCGTCTAACGACATCCGCGGTAACATGATCCTGACTGCAGCCCTCGTTGAGGGAGCTGCCCTGTTCGCGATCATCGTGGGCTTCCTCGCAATGGTATTATAATATCGTTGCTGCGAAAAAAATTACTGCATCCAAAGCACAGGGCGGAGGATGCAGTATTTAAATGACAAATAATAAATAACCAATAAAAAATGAGGAAATCCCGGAAGGGGCCACTCATTTGAAATCAGACGTTTTATGGAGTTATTACTTCCCAAATTAGGTTTGTTAGCCTGGACCCTCCTGGCCTTCCTGATCGTTTTCTTCCTGTTGAAGAAAATGGCCTGGCCCGCCATCATCAAAGGACTGCGTGACCGTGAGAACAGTATCACTGAATCATTGGCCACTGCCCAGAAAGTGAAAGAGGAAATGGCCCTGATGAAAAGTGAGAATGAAGCCCTGCTGGCCAAAGCTCGTGAGGAAAGAGCCCAGTTGCTGAAAGAAGCCCGTGAGACCAAAGACAAAATCATCAGCGAAGCCAAGGAACAGGCCAAGACCGAAGCCAACAAAGTAGTAGCAGAAGCCCAGGCAGCGATCAACGCCCAGAAGATGGCGGCCCTGACCGAAGTGAAAAACCAGGTTGGTAAACTGGTGATCGAAGTAAGTGAGAAAGTACTGAGAAAAGAACTGGCGAATAAAGAAGCCCAGGAAGCCCATATTAAGGGACTGGTAGATGGAGTGAAATTGAATTAAAAACAGCTACGAGCAGTGAGCTACGAGTTACGAGAAAAAGGCACGTACTCGCAACTCACATCTCGCAACTCGCAACTCAAAAAAATATGCAGAATCCACGTTTAGCATCAAGATACGCGAAATCAATCCTGGATCTTGCCATCGAAAGAGGTGAGCTGGAGAAGGTGTATGCGGATATGCAATGGCTGCAGGCGGTTTGCAAGAGCAACCGTGATTTTGTGAATGTACTGCGCAGCCCGATCATTAAAAATGACGTGAAACGGAAGATCATCGAAGCCGTTACTGTTACCGGTAATATCAGCGAAATGACCGCCGGTTTTAATCGCCTGCTGGTGATCAAAAACCGCGAACGATTCCTGCCCGAAATCGTGAATGCTTTTATTGCCGCTTACAAGTCGCACCATAAAATCCGGACCATTCAGCTGACCACCGCCACTCCCGTTACAGAGAGTATGCGCAATGCTATTGTGGACCAGGTGAAGAAGTCAGCCGGTTTTGAGAAAGTGGAACTCGAGGAAAAAGTAAACCCGGAACTGATTGGTGGATTTGTACTGCAGGTGGGCGACCAACTGGTGGATGCCAGTGTGGCCTATGACCTGAAAGCCATTGCCAAACAATTTGAGAACAACGATTTTATTTATAAGATCCGCTAATTTTTAAAGAATAAAAAGAGACAGATATGCCAGAAATTAAACCAGATGAAATAAGTGCCATCCTGCGCCAGCAGCTGAGCAACTTTAACGCCAACGCCGACCTGGAAGAAGTTGGTACGGTATTACAAATTGGAGACGGTATTGCCCGTGTATATGGTCTGGGTAATGTGCGTTATGGTGAACTGGTGGAGTTTGAAACAGGGGTACGTGCCATCGCCCTGAACCTGGAAGAAGATAATGTGGGTGTGGTACTGATGGGTGAGACCGGTGGTATCCAGGAAGGAGCCAAAGTAAAACGTACCGGCCAGATCGCTTCTATCAAAGTAGGAGAAGGTATGGTAGGTCGTGTGGTGAATACCCTCGGTCACCCGATCGATGGTAAAGGCCCCATCACTGGTGAGCGTTATGAAATGCCCCTGGAGCGTAAAGCCCCCGGTGTTATCTTCCGTGAGCCGGTAAAAGAGCCCCTGCAAACAGGTATCAAGGCGATCGATGCGATGATCCCGATCGGCCGCGGACAACGTGAGCTGGTAATCGGTGACCGTCAGACTGGTAAAACCGCCATCTGTATCGATACCATCATCAATCAGAAAGAATTCTACAAAGCAGGTAAGCCTGTGTATTGTATTTATGTAGCGATCGGACAGAAAGCTTCCACCATTGCCGGTGTAATGAAGACCCTGCAGGACAATGGCGCAATGGATTACACTGTAATCGTAGCGGCCTCTGCTTCTGATCCCGCTCCTTTACAGTTCTATGCGCCCTTTGCCGGTGCGGCGATTGGTGAGTTCTTCCGCGATACCGGTCGTCCGGCCCTGATCATCTATGATGATCTTTCTAAACAAGCCGTGGCTTACCGTGAGGTATCCCTGCTGCTGCGTCGTCCTCCAGGTCGTGAAGCGTATCCTGGTGACGTATTCTACCTGCACAGTCGTTTGCTGGAAAGAGCGGCGAAAGTGATCAGTGATGATAATGTAGCCAAGAACATGAATGACGTTCCGGATAGTATCCGTCACCTGATCAAAGGTGGTGGTTCCCTGACCGCCCTGCCGATCATCGAAACACAGGCAGGAGACGTTTCTGCGTATATCCCGACTAACGTAATCTCGATTACCGACGGACAGATCTTCCTCGAGACGAACCTGTTCCTCTCCGGGATCCGTCCGGCGATCAACGTGGGTATCTCTGTAAGCCGTGTGGGTGGTAATGCCCAGATCAAATCCATGAAGAAAGTGGCCGGTACCCTGAAACTGGACCAGGCCCTTTACCGTGAGCTGGAAGCCTTCTCTAAATTCGGTGGTGACCTCGATGCGGCTACCAAGAATGTAATCGATAAAGGTGCCCGTAACGTGGAAGTGCTGAAACAACCCCAATACTCTCCGTTCTCTGTAGAAAAGCAGGTGGCTATTATTTACCTGGGTACAAACGGATTGCTGAAAGAAGTATCGGTGAAGCGCGTGAAGGAATTTGAAGAACATTTCCTGATGGAAATGGAAAACAAATTACCGGATGTGCTGGCTGAATTCAAAAAAGGTAATTTACCCGAAGAGGGCATCAAGAAAATGGTCGAAATGGCCAATGGATTGATTCCTCAGTATAAATAAATAGATCTGATTGGTTTATAGAAGGGGCTTACCTGCCGGTAAAGCCCCTTTTTTAATAGGCAAACTAAAAATGAAATTCCGGTTTCATACAGAAAGCAGGTTAAAGAGCTGCTGTCAACAGGCAGGCATACTGATCCCCTGCTTGTTTATAGTATTTATGTTGAACCGATGTACAGGTCATACAACCGGACCAGATGATTTTACAAAATGGTTGCCGGCCTCGATTCCGGATACCGTTTACCTGGATCCTTCCAATGTATATACCGGTTATAAACGGGAACTCGGCCGTTATCTTTTTTATGATAACCGTTTGTCTGTAAACAATACCCGTTCCTGTTCCAGTTGCCATGCTCAGATTTTTTCCTTTACTGATAGTTATACCCGTTCTTCCGGTGCCATGGGTGATCTGCACCAGCGTAACAGCCGGCCATTGATCAACCTGGTGTATAACCGGTACCTGACGGCGGCCGATTCAACCCTTCATTTTCCGGAAACACAAATGGACGGACCCCTGTTTAATGAACATCCGCCGGAAATGGGCGCCAGGGGACATGAACAGCAGATAATGGACCGGTTTAAAAACGATAGCATCTACATCGCCTTGTATGCAAAAGCCTATCCGGGAGAGAAGGATCCGGTGAACTGGAAAAACAGTAAACTGGCCATTGCTACATTTATCAAAACGATCATTTCATCCGATGCGCCGTATGACCGCTACCGGCGGGATAGTATTCAATACCCGTTACCGGCTCCAGCCATCCGTGGCAGGCAATTGTTTTTTTCCGGCAAACTGAAATGTTACCAATGCCATGGAGGGAATGATTTTTCAACTCCATTACAAACCGTGCAGCAAAGACAACCGGATTTTTATTTTAATACAGGATTGTATAATATTGACGGGAAAGGCGGTTATCCCTCTTATGACCGGGGACTGATTGACCTGACCCGGAAAAAAGAGGATGAAGGAAAATACCGGGTGCCGGTTTTACGCAATCTTTTATTTACGGCTCCGTATTATCATGATGGCAGTGCACTAACGCTTGAAGAAGTGATCCTGGGCTATGAGCAGGGAGGAAGAATCGTGAAGAACGGACCTTTTGCAGGTGATGGACGAATAAATCCTTTTAAAAGTCCTTTAGTGAGCGGATTTTCATTGACCGATACAGAGCGCCGGGACCTGATCTCGTTTTTATACAGTCTTTCAGATTCGGTGCTCATTAATAATAAGAACTATGCAAACCCTTACAGGTAAATACAGGATTTTTTCCGGGCTGCGGACGACCTGGCCATGGCTATTGGTCCTGTCTGCTTTATTATATGCCTGCCAGGAAACAGGTAATGCGGAAAAAAAGTTGCCCTCCTATGATGAACAGGCACGCAATGCGGTGCTCCTGCCCCTGGACAGTTTTACGAATACACCGTTGATACAGCAACGTGTAGCCGAAATCCGGCAGGCGCTTACACTTCCCATTCCCGTATTGTTGTGTAAAGACAGTCTGGGTGGACCCCAACAAATGGCCCAGATGCTGGCATTGCGTGATACGGGTTTTGCCCGTCATCTTAAAGATCCGGCTTCGGGCAAAGCTTACCGGAATGAAATATTTGGCGTATACCCTGCCAGGCAAAGTGATTTGGTTACCGTAAAGTTGCCTTACACCTTACAATCAACATTCAGGGTAGAAATGTATAATTACGCACTGAACATGACTTCCGTGGCCATGGTGGATGTGGACCGGCAGCAAGTACTGACCAGTTATTTTATAGAAGATGTTCAGCCGGATATATCCGGTTACCTGAAAGATCTGGCGGTTAAGATTGCCGTGGAGGCTCCTGAAGTACAGCAGGCGCTTGGCATTAAGCCCTCCGAAAAAGAAGCGCTGATGGCCAGCACCAAGACCGCCCTTAACCGGAGCCGCTGTGAACGTAGCCGGCACCTTTGTGTGGCACCTACTTTTGTAAAGGGAGATAAAGCACTGTGGGCGATCATTGATCTGACCGATCACCGGCTGGTGGGCATTCGCTGGACTACAGTTGGTGAACCCGGAACAGCCGTTCCCTTGTTAACCGAAAAAAAGCTGCAGGATGATAAGATTACTTCCTGCTATTGTGAAGTGGAACAGCCGCTGAAGAAGAACAGCTGGGAGATGAAGTATATGCTGACCAGCAGTGATGGTTTACGGATCAGCGATGTACAGTTTAACGGACAACCGGTATTGCGCAGTGCGAAACTGGTAGATTGGCATGTGAGTTATAGTGGTACGGATGGCTTTGGGTATAGTGATGCGGTGGGTTGTCCTTACTTCAGCCAGGCAGCGGTAGTAGCCTGGGAAATACCTAAAGTGGCAGAACTCAGGGATGATCAGCAACGGGTAATTGGTTTTGTGCTGGAGCAGACCTACCGCAGCGAAGGCTGGCCAACACCTTGTAATTACAACTACCGGCAGCGGTATGAATTTTATAATGACGGGAGGTTCCGTGTAGCCTGTGCCAGTATCGGAAGAGGTTGCGGCAATACAGGTACTTACCGTCCGGTTTTCCGGATTGCCTTTTCAGGAGAACAGAACAGCTTTTATGAGTATAAGGAAAACAACTGGCAACAATGGCAGCAGGAGCAGTGGCAGCAACAGGGTAGCCTGACCAGTTATACCCCGGAAGGATATCAGTTTAAAATCGGAACCGGAAGTAAAGGGTATTTTATAGAACCCGGTCGTGGTCAGTTTGGCGATGGAGGCCGCGGTGATTT
>CAUJFR010000270.1 GCA_963169885.1 Bacteroidota bacterium | reverse complement strand
ATTTTTTCGGCCAGATCAGTAATCCCTTCTTTTCGCGCCGCTACAGTTTTGATAACAGCTACTTCTTCTGTTTTCCGGCTGAAAGAAGGAGCCAGCATCAGGCGGAGATTGCGGACAAACATATCCGCATCGGGCCGGTCTGCCTTGTTTACTACAAACAGGTCGGCTATTTCCATCAACCCCGCTTTCATCGTTTGTATTTCATCCCCGGCTTCCGGTACCACCACTACGGTGGTAACATCAGCCAGTCCGGCAATTTCCACTTCACTCTGTCCGACACCAACCGTTTCCACAATAATATAATCAAAGCCGAACGCTTTTAGCAGGTCGGCAATCTCTATGATCTTCGGGTGTAATCCGCCCATGGAACCCCTGGTGGCCAGTGACCGGATAAATACATTTTCATGCGTATACCAGTCGCTCATCCTGATCCGGTCGCCGAGTACAGCACCCAGGTTAAACGGGGAGGAGGGGTCCACACAAACTACGGCAACTTTCCGTCCTTTTCCAACGAATACCCCGATTAAAGCGTCCACAAGGGTGCTTTTACCTGCGCCGGGAGGGCCGGTGATACCGATAATTTTCGAGTGGGAAGCGGGGAGTGACTGCAGTAATTTTTCATAACCCGGATGTTCATTCTCTACCAGGGTGATACACCTTGCCAATGCCTTGCTGTTTCCCTGCTGAACCTGTGCTAATAATTCCTGCCACATAATTTAAATCGGGTGTTCTGCCGCAAAAATAAACAGAACCTTTTTGTCATTCATTTTTTCCGTTGGTGGCTTTCCGCTGCAACAGGTACAGTTTACTGTGTTTCATAAATGTCAGATGCGCTACATTCCGGGCAATCACATATCCATAAAAACCATCCAGGAAACCACCCCGCAGGAAAAACCCGGAGAAAAAAGCCCAGCAAGGGTTAAACCAGATCCTGAACAGGCTGGTTCTCTTACCACGGCTGAAATAACTTTCGGCAGCGATCGTGCTGAACTTATTGTTTTGTGTGATATGTTCCTCCAGGGTATAATAGGAGTAATGCAGAATATCTCCGGCCAGATGAATACTGGTTTGAGGTGAATGGAATTCCACTTTATCGTGGGGATTGGTGCCTCCCCATTGTGCGAGTTGTCTGGAGAAAAGCCGCAGTTTACGATCGGGATACCAGGCTCCATGACGGATAAACCGGCCGCAGTAATACGTACATCGGTTCATGGTATAGCCTGCAGCCATTTTATTCTTTTTGGCCGACAGAATGGATTGCTGTAAACGTTCATCCAATGCTTCGTCCGCATCCAGGCTGAGCACCAGGTCGTTTTGAGCCAGGGCCAGTGCGTTATTTTTTTGTTCAATATAACCGGCAAAAGGTTGTTGCAGTACCCGGGCTCCTTTTGCAACGGCTATGGCACAGGTCTTGTCAGTAGAATGGGAGTCAAGCACGAGCACTTCATCGGCAACAGGCAGTACTGAATCAATACAGCGGCCGATATTGCGCTCTTCATTGAACGTGATAATGACAACCGATAACTTATTCATCGCCCCGTAAAATTTTCATATATAATATCGGGTATATTTGTAAAACCCATTAAACTATTGAAGATTGAAGATACCTAATCAAACGATAGCATTTCTTGAAAAATATTTCGATCATATTTTTGTCATTACCCTGGAAAGGGCCACGGACCGGCAGGCGAAAGTGAAGGAACGGCTGGAAGGGTTGCACTACGATTTTTTTTATGGTGTGGATAAGCATGAACTTAACTGGGAGAAAGTAAATCAGGAAGGGATCTATGATGACAAACGAGCCCGGCAACTGAACCGGTATAGTAAAGGGATGATACTCGGTCATATCGCCTGTGCGCTTTCTCACCGGCATTTATATCAGCATATCCTGGAGAAAGGCTATCAGCGGGTGCTGATTTTTGAAGACGATGCCGTACCACTCTTTGACCGGGATGGTGAATTACAGCAAAGTGCGGAGGAACTACCTGATAACTGGGAAGTGATTTATTTCGGGTATAGCAAAAATGAAATGGCCACACCGGCATTGAAGCGTAAACAGGTTTTCTATAGTATAATTTGCCACCTGAAGCTGATCAAATGGTCCCCCCGTATGATCAGTAACCTGTTGCCCAGGCCCTATTCCCCACACTTACAGAAAGCGGGCTTTCATGACCTGACCCACTCCTATGCTGTAACCCGGGAGGCCTGTATGAAACTGATTTCGGCACAAACACCGGTTGTTTTCAATGCAGATCCGCTTTTATCACACCTGATCATGAATGGAGAACTGAATGCGTTTATTACCCGGAAAAAATTCTTTACGCAGGAACAGTTCTTAGATCCGGCACATCGTTCCTTTATTCATCATTGATCAGCTGATCCGGTAGTTCCGGAATGAGAAGGGGCGTATACCGGTTTTCTTTTCAAACCAGTACAGCAACCTTTTTTTAAAGGAGAATTTCTTTTGGGTGATGTCCAGTTGAACATCGGGATTTCCCTTGCTCACCCGCTCTTTCATCACGGCCGGATGTTTGCCGAGGAATTTTTTGAGGGAATCAAACTCGTTGTAATCAAAAAAGTCTTCTGTTTTCAGGTATTCCTGAAAGCTGGCTTCATCCCCGTGCCAGAATACCCCGGTATTCTTGAGTTTGCGCTTCATCAGCTCCGGGCTTTTCACCCATCCATAATGATAGACCCAGGCAGGAATTTGTTTCACATTCAACCGGGTATTGCCCTTACGGAAGCCCTGGGCATCGCGGAAAGCTGTAATGGTTTTATCGTTCCGGATAATCCGGACTTCTTTACTGTACCATTTACGGCTGTCACCCACATAATCATATGTGCCGTAAAAATGGAGGTAGTTGAATAAGAGCCCTTCCACTTTTTTATTGTCCTTATACATCAGGGCGGCATCACGGATGGGCGCATGGTATTGTTCCGGGATCACTTCATCGGCCTGGATATAAAATAACCAGTCGGAATCAGACGCACAGGCTGCTTTGGCTTTATCGGTCTCCACAGCCAGTACTTTTCCGCCTTTTTTGAGTTCCGGGTCCCAGACCGAATAAATGATTTTTATTTTAGGATTCCCGATCGATCGGATCAGGGCTTCTGTTTCGTCCTCACTATCCCCGATACTCACAATCATTTCATCCACTACCGGCAAAACAGAAAGAATTGCTTCCACCACCGGGTAATCATTCAGCACGGCGTTTTTGATAATCGTAAATCCGGAAATCTTCATAGCGCAAAAATAGTCTTTCTGCAACGGCTTCCCGAAACAAACAGGATGTGGAGAAAAGCCGTAACTTCCTTATTAATTGGTATGAAGCCATCCGGACTATTTTCACCCCGTTATTTATCCATAATACTGGCTGCCCTGCTGGTCACCGGCCTCTTGTTCTCCCGTGCCCTGCTCAGTATAATGATGGCAAGCGGGCTTCTTCTGCTCCTCATTCCATCCGTAAGACAGGTTTTTGCTGCGGTTTTTAAACGACCATTGATTTTTCTGCTGACCGGTATCATCCTTTTCTATGCCTGGTTGTTTTTCCTGGATCCGCAACGGTACACGCTGGAAAGAATGGCGCTGCATCTGGGTGTCATCAGTTTACTTTGTCTCCTCCATTTTATAGCCGCTTCGTCTGACCGGTTATTGCCCTTTATTTTAATAGCGGGCGTCTTAAGTACCCTGCCGACTGTTTATGATATGATCATGCACAAAGGATTGGCGGCTTTATATGAGAAGGGGCAGGCCGCTTATACGCTGATGCAGGGTGATCACCAGCGTTTTTCCATCTGGATCAGCGGTTGCCTTGGCTTAGCCTGGTATTACTGGTTGATGGAACATAAAAAGCAGGCGCTTTGGTTTGTCCTGTATTTCACAGCCTTCCTGGTATTACTTTCTGTACGTACCGGCTGGCTATTTGCTGGACTGGTTACAGCAGGTGGCGGGATTATCTATTTGCAAAGACAGCAAAAAAGAATTTATTGGATCAGGTCCATACTGGGGGTAATACTAATAATGGCGATAGCCTATAGTGTACCGTTTGTCCGGAACAAGATCCACTATATGCAATGGGAATGGAGTGAACGGAAAGCAGCGGAAAAATCAGCCGGTTCGGATGCCGTCAGGCGTATGGTAAATGAGAGTGCAGTGGAACTGATCCGGGAAAATCCCATGGGATTGGGAGAGGGGAAAGCCGCGCTTGCTTTAAAGGAACGGATAAAAGTCAATTATCCGGATGCGGCTGTCCGTTTTCAATGGCCATTTAATCAGTACCTCAAGTGGTGGCTCAGTGCCGGCTGGGTAATGGGCACTCTTCCTTTTTTACTGGTGCTTTATCTTTTATACAGGCTTTACTTCACACGCAACTATCTTACCGGTATATGGGTATTATTTATTGCCCTTACCGGCTTTTACGAAAGTACCCTCGAAATGCAGTATGGATTTTTCCTCGGCGTATTTTTCACCGGACTGCTTTATTTATATGAAAGCGGGTTGGTGAAAAAAACAGTGAAATGGTAAATAGCCATAAAGGAATGACGTTCCCTTTTTACTCATTATACATTACTGATTACTCATTCGCTCCTTCTTCCTGTATCTTATCTTTGAACTCACTATGACCAATTTCATTCCCATCTTCCCATTAGGTATTGTCGTATATCCCGGTGAAAGCCTGAACCTGCATATTTTTGAACCCCGGTACAAACAACTGATCCAGGAATATCACACGGCCAAAAAACCCTTTGGTATACCCACCGTAATCAATAATAAACTGCAGGAGTTCGGAGCCCTGGTGGAAATTGCTGAACTGACAAAAGTGTATGATAATGGCGAAATGGATATTAAGACAAAAGGCCTGAAGATCTTTCGTATCCTTGAACTGATCAAAGAACTTCCGGATAAACTGTACAGTG
Organism: Bacteroidota bacterium; assembly: GCA_963169885.1. GTDB lineage: Bacteria > Bacteroidota > Bacteroidia > Chitinophagales > Chitinophagaceae > JJ008. The sequence goes on along the minus strand of CAUJFR010000270.1, from coordinate 85 downwards.
GGGCCATCGTTACCTATCCGGATAATTATGGCCAGGGTAATCCGGATACCATGCGCAAACTGATGATCAGCATCCGGGAACTGCA
>CAUJFR010000269.1 GCA_963169885.1 Bacteroidota bacterium | reverse complement strand
CAAGGCGGATAAAGTATTCAGGATATAAGCGGCTTTCTGATCCCTTGCATAAGCAGTATATGCATTTTCAAACGCCTTATTGATATCCACCGCTTTTTTGGCTTTACCAAAATAACCGCGGGCCTTAAAGAAATACAACTGTCCCTGTAAAGTCTCCGCAAAATCAGGATCATCTTCCCGGATAATGGCAATGGCTTTCTCCAGCATCGTACCCACTACAAAATCTTCCTGCTGCGCCACCCGTTCCATCCGGTCGATACCGGCCGATGTTTCATCCGCTTTTTCCTCTTCCCCCAGCTGCGCCCGGATCCGTTGTATGGAAGCTGCATCCCGGCAATCAAGATAAAGATTGATCTTGGCCTGTGCAAAATTGATAAAACTAACTGCGAGGGTCAGCCGCGCATCGGTGGTGTATTTATTAGCCGGAAAACGTTGTTCCAGTTGCTGGTAAAAATATTCGGCCGACTCCGAACCGGTCAGCTTATTCTCCCGGATGGCTTTATAAAATTGCTGATAAGTTTCCATCAGCAAACTGTCCGCTTCCGCATGATACCGTTTATCCCTGATCATTCCGTGAAAGGAATTACCGGGTCCTTTGCGCCGGGTCTCCAGCCATTTTTTCAAATATTCAATATCTACGGTGCTCACTACTTTCTCACTGTTCTCCGTACAACAGAAATAAGGATCCTGTTTTCGTTTAAACCGTTGCTGCGCTATACTGGGAACGTTTTTGTCGACGTATTTCTGAATCTCTGACAGGGTCACTTTATTATCGCCCGAACCGCCATCGGTATCGGCCAGCCCGCTTAATCCATCCACGAGGTAGTAGGTAAATAAACCATGACCTGTGCCGATTGAGATGTCTTCCAGGGATTCCTGCCCGGCACCGGTAGCCAGCATAATGATCTCCCCTGCCCTCTTTTCAGAGATGGCCGCATTCAGAAAATTCTGTCCCTCCGAACCACCCGGTAATTCATTGGACCGGCAAGCATCCATGATAAAAAACACTTCGACGCCCTTGGCTGTTTCAGCCGCAATTTTCTTTTTCAGGTTAAACAACTGGATGGTGCCCCCCACGAGGTAATTATTCTTATCCCCGGCCGGATTGCAATCGTAGGTGAGGTAAAAAAACTGGTCCTCGTCAATCGCATCTCCATGTCCGGCCAGGTAAATAAACAGTTTATCTCCTTTTTGTAATTTTTTAGCCTTCAGCCATTGAAAACCTTTGCCCCAGAATACGGCACTGATGGCCTGTTCGTTCAGCACCATGAATATATTTTCATCCTTCAAACGACCGCCTGCCGGCGATTTCAGGTAATCGCGGAACATTTCCGCGTCTTTATCGGCATAACTGAGCGGGCGCACATATTTGTACTTGGAAATCCCCATAATCATGGCAAAGGTCTGCGGCCCCGCCACAGTAGTATCCCGGGGGGAAGGCGGCGACTGGGCCAGCCCTTTACCAGCAACCAATAAAAGAACCCCGCACAGAAGAAGGGTGGAAAGGAATTTTCGCATAAATTCGAACTTCCAAATTACGGATTTAGCGAAGAACCAACGCTTACTTGTAATAAATACCCGCCGCCGGGTATCCCACTTAAAAGACTACCTGTGAAAACCCGCGTTTGGGGGGATGCAACCCCGGGACCGTATATTGTATAATATCAGCACCAAAACCAGGACCTGCACCATTCATGAAGAAGCCGCTGCATAAGCATATCAGACACCATGCCCGGAGGGTAAGAAAACATGTAACCAAGTACCTGTATAAACGGGATACATTATTTGCCACCATCTGGGTCTTTGTTTTTATAGTTGTCCTCGGCTCAATACCGATTAATTTCTACGCACTGAATCCACTTAAACTGGGTCTGAAGGATTTCGACTTTCATGACATGACTTATTCCAAACTGGATGTATATGAAGACACCATTGACCGGCAAATCACCATCATTAACGTAGGCAAAGCAGACCGGGAAGGCCTGGCAATGCTGATTGATAAAGCAGCCGCCTTACAGCCTAAAGTAATGGGACTGGATGTTTTATTTGAAGGTCCGGGGGATTCCTACCAGGATTCATTACTGGCTTCCACGATTGCCCGTCATCCACAACTGATACTCGCATCAAAGCTTGACTGGAATGACCACAATGACACTTACAAAGAAAATTTTTTTAAAACCAATACCAATGCAGAGGGATATGTAAATATGCTGGCCGAGGAGTATGCCACGATTCGTTTATGGTCCCCCTTTTTTGAAAATGAGAGAAATCTTAAGGCGGAGCCCTATCCCAGTTTTGATCTGGCTATCCTGAAAAAGTATAACGATACGGCATATCAACGGCAGATAAAAAGAAAAAAAACGGACGAGATTATCAACTATACGCGGCGTAATAATCAGTACAGGGTTATTCAGCCCGAGAATCTGCTTAACGGGGAAGTGGAGACTGATTGGATCAGGGGAAAACTGGTCTTGTTCGGGTATATTAACAACCATCCGGACGATATTGAGGATAAAAAGTTCACCCCGATGAATGAGCGGTTTTATGGAAAAACCATCCCGGACATGAATGGTATCGTGGTACATGCCAATATCCTCAGCATGGCGCTGGAAAATAATTATATCCGGAAACTACCTGGATGGTTCAACTGGTTTTTTGCCGTATTAATCGGCTGGATCCATATGGCCCTCTTTATAAAATATTACCTGGATCATCATATCTGGTTTCACCTCGTGGCTAAAATTGCCCAGGTACTCTCCGCCATTCTGTTTGTGTATGCGGGGATCTGGCTTTTTGAAAACTACCGGATCAAACTGGATATGAAATACACCCTTTATGTAATCATCATGGCCGTGGATGTGATCTACTTCTATGAAGCCTGGGCTACCTGGATGCATAAAAAATTCCGTTACCATACTGTATTCGGGCATCATGGCCATGGACATGAAACGGCCACGCATACGGCTACTGAACATAATGAACAAACCCAACCGAAATAAAAAAACAAATGAAAAAAATCAGTTTATTCATCCTCCTGCTTTGCGCTGGATTATTTGCAACCGCCCAGAACAATTTTATGATCTATAGTTTCAAGGGCAATGTAACACTCGTTGAAAACGCCACGGAGAATAAAGTGAAGGTCGGAAAGACCATGAGCAGTGCGGCAACTATAAAAATTCCGGCCGGCGGGGTGGCCACTATTGTATGCAATGAAGCCACGATGTTTACCCTGAACAAACCCGGCAGTTATGCTCTCAGCAAATTTGGGGACTCCTGCAAAGTGAATCATAGTTCATTTACTTCCAATTATATCAAATACGTGTGGAATCAGATGACAAAATTCAACGGTTCTCCCGGGAGCAACCGCAAAGCCTATATGAATACCGTGGGTGCCGTGAGCCGGAGCATCAACAATATCTGGATTGATCCCCGGCTGGATACTGTGAACTATTCAGGTGTGACCGGTCCTTTCCCTCTTTCCTGGAAATCCTACGCGGAAGCCAAAGAATTTATTTTCAGCATCTACCCCGCTGATAATACCACAACTCCTGTATTTAGTACCACCGTCACCAAACTGAAAATCCCCTTAACCGCTATTGTCAGCAAACTCAAACCCGGCACCAGTTACCATTGGGTATCTGCCATTAAAGGCGAAGAGAATGACGAACGTAAAGTCCTGAATTTTGTCAGCAAGGAAAGCTTTACCGCCCTGCTCGAAACCTTAAAAACACAGGGAGCCGAATTCGAAGCCCCCGCTGAACAGGCCTACCGGATCGGCTTTATGCTGGAAGATGCCCATTACCTGGCTGAAGCACTCGACTACTATGCACAGGCCGCCAAACTGGATCCCACGAATGTGCTTTACCGGTCTACGTTGATGTCGTTTAAGAAAGACTATGAGGTAAAGTAGCTAGTTCGTAGTTAGTAGTCGGTAGTTAGTAGTCAACAGCCCCTCCAAAGGAGGTTGAATCTAATATACCGTACAGTTACTCCTTTTACGGCATCTCATTCGTACTTCGTACTTCTAACCTCGTACTTTATCCGGCATTCCGTAGCTTTATCCCCTAATTTACTTTCGCATGAAAAAACTATTCTTACCTGCCCTCCTTTTGCTGGGTCTGTTGGGTCAGGCGCAACTGAAGGCAGATGATGTAAAGACCTTTACCCTGAAAAACGGGATGAAGTTCCTGGTGGTGGAAGACTTTTCCATCCCCAATGCCAATATGTATCTTTTTTATAAAGTGGGCAGCCGTAATGAACACCAGGGTATCACCGGTCTCTCCCATTTTTTTGAGCATATGATGTTCAATGGGGCCAAAAAATACGGGCCAAAACTGTTTGACCAGACCATGGAATTTAATGGTGGGGCCAATAATGCATATACCACTGAAAATGTCACCGTTTATACCAATTGGTTCCCTGCATCTGCCACGGAAGTGATCTTTGATCTCGAAGGCGATCGTATTTCCAGTCTCAGCATCGACCCCAAAATGGTGGAAAGTGAGCGGGGTGTGGTACTCAGTGAAAGAAGTACCGGATTGGAGAATTCTCCCTGGGAGCAATTATCACAAACCCTGGGCGGTGTAGCCTTCCTTGAACACCCTTACCACTGGCCGGTAATCGGGTATGAAGATGATATGAAGAACTGGAAACAGGAAGACCTCGAACGTTATTTCAAAACCTACTACGCTCCTAATAACTGCGTAGTAGTGGTAACAGGCGGCATTAAACTGGAAGAAGTAAAAAAACTGGCGGAGAAATACCTGGAACCCATTCCAGCACAACCGGCCCCACCCAAAGTGAATATCGTGGAACCGGAACAAACCGGCGAACGGCGGGTACTGGTGCAGAAAGAAGCCGCCACCCCCTATCTCATGATCGCTTATCATGTACCGGAAGCAAAACATGAGGACTATTATGCATTGAATATTCTGAACTCCATTCTTTCCAGTGGAAAATCCTCCCGTCTTTATACCACATTGGTGGATCAGCAACAACTGGCTACTTCGGTCTTTTCCGGCTTTGGGGAAAGTTTTGATCCCACTCTTTTTCAGATCTACGGAATTACGGCTAAAGGAGTAAACGAAACCGCACTCGAAAAGGGTATATATGAAGTATTGGAAAAAATAAAGAACGAAGGTATTACCGAAACGGAACTGCAGAAGATCAAGAACCAGAAACTGATGGAGTTTTACGACCAGGTGGAGACCATCAATGGCAAATCCAATAATATCGGGACCTATGAAGTGTTTTTTGGCGACTACCGGAAAATGTTTGATGCCCCCGCTGCATTTAATAAAGTCACAGCCGCCGATGTACAACGGGTGGCTAAAAAATATTTTACCAGATCCAATCGTACAGTGGGCGTGTTAAAATCAAATACGGAGGAATAATACCATGAAAAATTTCAAACTATATATCCTGGCCGGCATTTTACTGGCCACAACATTCCAGCTGGCGGCGCAGGGTTATAAACTGCCCGCTTATGAAAAATTCAAATTACCCAATGGCCTGGTGATCTACCTGATGGAGCAGCATGAAGTGCCCCTGATCAGTGTATCGGCGATCCTTCCTGCGGGCGCCATTTATGATGGAGAGCAATCAGGACTGGCTTCTTTGACAGCAGCCGGACTCAAGCATGGCACCCGTAGTATGACGAAAGCACAGCTGGATGAACAACTGGATTTTCTCGGAGCCAGTGTGAATACTTTTGCTTCGAAAGAATCATCCGGTCTATCTGCAAAATTTTCTGCCAAAGACAAGGACAAAATACTGTCGCTTATAAAAGAGATCCTGCTTAATCCCGTTTTTGACAGCACCGAGTTTGCTAAAGAAAAAAGACGGTTGCTCGTCAGCCTCGAACAACAGAAGGAAAGTCCCCGCTCCGTGATCGGCGCATATTTTGATAAATTTCTGTATGGCGAACATGTATACGGCAATATCGTTCAGGGAAAAATCTCCACGGTCACCCCACTGACTGCTGAAGACCTGAAGAAATTCTATGCGGCCAATTACCGTCCGGACGGATCAGCCATCAGTGTGGTGGGTGATTTTAACGCGAAGGAAATGAAGGCGACTTTAACTGCCTTATTTGCCGGCTGGAAAAAAGGCCCAAAAACAACAAGCGCCAATCCTGCTTCAGCAGCCATCAATAAACCATCAGAGAACCGCGTATTACTGGTGAATAAAGAGGATGCCAAAGAGACCACTTTCTTTATCGGCGCTCCGGGCATTGCCCGTAATAATCCCGATTATGTAGCCATCGATGTGGTGAATACCTTATTCGGCGGACGATTTACCTCTATGCTCAACGATGAACTGCGGGTCAACAGCGGACTGACGTATGGGGCCGGCAGCCGTTTCAGTGCACTGAAGAATGGGGGCAGTTTTATTATCAGTACGTTTACCGCAGGCAAGACCACCGAACCCGCTATTGATAAAACTCTCGAAGTAATCAACAAGCTTCATACGAATGGCATTGATGAAAAATCACTGACCTCTGCCAAGAACTATGTAAAAGGACAGTTTCCTCCCCGTTTTGAAACCGCCAGTCAGCTGGCCGGACTGATGACGCAGATGTTCTGGTACAATTTTGACGAGTCCTTTATCAATAATTTTGAAAAGAATGTGGACGGCCTGACCGTGGAGAAAGCCAAAGAAATCATTGCTAAATATTTCCCCAAAGACAAGCTTCAGTTTGTCCTGGTTGGCAAAGCCGCCGATATACGCAAAATCGCCGAAAAGTATGGTAAGGTAAAGGAAGTGGAGATGAAGGAGGAGGACAAGAAGTCGTTCTAAGGGTATTTTTCAAAAGACCAAAGGATATTGAATTTACTTGAGCGAAAGTTAAAAGGTTGACAAGTTTACAGGTTGACAAGGGAGTTTTCTTAGGAGGCCACCTTGTCAACTTTTCAACTTTTTAAATTGTTGAAATAGTTAAAAGGTTGACAAGTTTACAGGTTGACAAGGGAGTTTTCTTAGGAGGCCACCTTGTCAACTTGTAAACTTATCAACTTATCAACCTTACCAAACTTACAAATGAAGATCACATTCCTATCAGTTGGCAAACCCCACGAGACCTACGTAAAACCCGGCGTGGACGATTTCACCAAACGTATCTCGCGGTACTACAAGGTGGACTGGCTCCTTATTCCTGCTCCAAAGAATGCGGCGGCGATGAGTGAGACGGAATTAAAAAAGAAAGAGGGGGAAATCATTCTGCAGGGGCTGAACAAGGAAGATTACCTCGTGGCCCTGGAAGAAAGAGGAAAGCAGGTCAGTTCAGAAGGACTGGCCAGCCTGATCCAGGCCCGGGCCAATGAAAGCACCCGGAACCTGGTATTCCTGATCGGCGGGGCTTATGGACTGGACGAGGCGGTATTGAAGCGGGCGCAGTTTAAATGGAGCCTGTCCGAACTGGTTTTCCCCCATCAATTGGTCCGGCTGATCCTGGCTGAACAGGTTTACCGGGCCTGTACCATTTTAAAAAATGAAAAGTATCATCATAAATAATTTATATTTTCAACAGGTCAAATCAATGGAATGGAAATAACAACCACGCTCATTATCATCATTTTTACAGCTATTGTCTCCTTTACGGCCTTTAGTAATGAGAAGATCATGAATGACCTGATATTTTATCCCCCGGCGGTACAACGCGGACAGTGGTATCGTTTTTTCACTTGTGGTCTCCTGCATGCTGATATGGGTCACCTGGCTTTCAATATGATCACTCTCTATTTTTTCGGCGGAGGGGTGGAACAGAATTTCTCCATCCTTTTTGGAAAATATGGTAAACTGATCTATCTGGCTATGTATGTCCTGGCCCTGGCTTTTTGTCTCCTTCCAACTTATGGCAAAAACAAAGACAATTATCATTACCGGAGTCTTGGTGCATCCGGAGCCGTATCAGCCGTGGTTTTTTCCAGCATCCTGTTTGATCCGTTAAGAGGGATCGGACTGTTTTTTATCCCTGTTTTTGTGGCTGGTTTCCTGTTCGGACTTATCTACCTGGTTGTTTCCAGTATGCTAGACCGGAAAGGAGGTGATAATATCAATCACTCGGCGCATATTTACGGCGCTTTATTTGGGATTGCATTCACCTCCATCCTCTGCTATTCATTGGGCAATTACCCGGTGTTGGAGGTTTTTGTGGACCAAATCTCGAATATGAGTTTCTCTGATATTTTCCAGTTGCCGGGTTAACCGGGCTGTCTGAACTCCAGTTTAAGGACTGTTTTTGAATTGGGGGATAATTTAAACCGGTCGTCGATCCGGAGACCGATCACCCAGGCAATCCGTTTATTGCTTTCAAGCACCCATACTTTTTCTTTGGCTGTTTTGGATAATTTCTGATCAATAAAAAACCGGGACAGTTTCTTTTTTTTCTTCATCCCCAACGGATAAAAATAATCCCCGGTCTTCCATTTGCGAAGGATCATCGGATACTGCAATTGCCGGCTATCCAGCCAGGCTTCATTGGCAGCGGATGGTGGTAATTGTCCATTATGATCGGATGATTTGAATTTCAGTTCCCCTGCTTCAAATAAGATGGTTTCATCATTTACATTCACCGCAATGGTTGTAGTAGCAAGAGACTGCACCGGGCTGATGATCAGCCAATGCCGGTGTTTGATGATCCGGAAACCGCCACCCGGGGCATCCATGTATTTTCCGGAATCACTGGCGGTGAGTTTGATCAGTTCCTCTACCTGTTTCTCCCCGAATCCATATTCACGGATGATTTCATAAATCAACGCCTTGTTGTTCACCTGCAGGAGTTGTTTTACCGGAATATGTATCTCGGTCCCTTTATACCGGCATAATTTTTTCTTCAAATCATTCACCGCGTATTGATACAGTTTTTCCGTTTCTTTAAACCGGCTGATATTGTCCTGCAGGTTCTGATTCACCTGTGGAAATACTTTACTGATAGCCGGGATCAGTTCATTTCGGAAAAAATTCCTGGTATACGTTGACGATTGATTGGACGAATCCTCGGCAAACGCGAGTTGGTACTCCCGGGCAAAATTCATCAGTTCTTCCTTGGTAAATGGCAAAAGTGGCCGACGGATATAACCATTGATTTCCGGAATACCGGTTAACCCATGCAGACCTGTACCGCGAAAGAAGTTCATCAGCAGGGTTTCGTTGTTATCGTCGGCGTGATGGGCAGTGAGGAGAAGCGAGAAGCGAGAAACGAGAAGCGAGAAGGAGTCTTCGCGTCTAGCTTTATCAATAAGACCCCGAAACCAATCATATCGTAGTTCCCTTGCTGCTTCCTGGATGGAGAGCTTAAGTTTGGACGCATACGCTTCCGTTTCGAAGCGTTTGACCAGTACTTCAACGCCATACTTTTTGGAGAGATTGGAGACCAGTGCTTCATCCCGGTCGCTTTCGGCTCCTCTCAGCTGAAAATTACAGTGGGCGATGGTGAAATGAAAGCCTGCAAGGTGACAAAGTTCGCAGAGCACCACGGAGTCCACTCCGCCGCTGACGGCAAGCAACAGATGATCACCTGTTGTGAAAAGGTTTTTCTCCCGGACCGTTGCTTTAAATTTTTCCAGCAGGCTCATTCGGCAATAATACGGTTAAAATGTGAGCTCTTCATAAGCGCCCCGGAGTTCCCCGAAGGCATGGTTATCCCCTGCTTTTTTGGCCTCATCCATCCCCTTTTCGTAGACTTTAATGGCTTCCGCCTCTTCCCCCAGCCGCTCCAGGAGTTTGGCCAGGTGGTAATAACTGCCCACATAATGTGGTTCGCGGTGCAGAATTTCCTCAAACAACTGCCGGGCCTTGGCGTCCTCTCCTATTTTAATGTATTCCAGGGCCAGGGCATGCAGTAAAAAACTATCAGAGGGGCTGGTAACAAGGAATTCCTTCAACTTTTCGATGCGGTCCATGTTATAAATTTTTTTACCGGGAATTGCCCGGAATTAGAAAGCTTCTCTTATCTTTGTTTTAGTTGCATAAACAACTAATTGTATAACGATTAAACACCTCGCTCATGAAAATCCTGGTATGCGTCAGTAAGACACCGGATACTACTGCAAAAATAGCCTTCACTGATAACAACACGAAATTCGATGTGAATGGCGTGCAGTGGATCATCAATCCGTATGATGAATGGTATTCACTGGTGAGAGCCATTGAATTGAAAGAAGCCGATCCCTCCACCGTAATCCATCTCGTAACAGTTGGCGCAGCCGATGCGGAACCGATCATCCGGAAAGCCCTGGCCCTGGGTGGTGATGAAGCCATCCGTGTGAATGCCGACAGTCACGATAGTTATTATATCGCCGCACAGATTGCTGAAGTGGCTAAACAAGGCGGGTATGACCTCGTATTCACCGGTAAAGAAACCATCGACTACAATGGTTCATCCATTGGTGGTATGGTAGCCGAACTGCTTGACCTCCCCTATATTTCCCTGGCTACCAAATTTGAACTGGCCGGTACCACAGCTACCGTAACCCGCGAGATTGAAGGCGGTGAAGAAGTGAATGAAGCCTCCCTCCCACTGGTGGTCAGTGCCACTAAGGGAATGGCCGAAGCCCGTATCCCCAATATGCGGGGTATTATGGCTGCCCGGACCAAACCCCTGAAAGTGGTGGAACCTGCAGCCGTTGATGCCCTCACTTCCGTAGCCGGATTCGGTTTACCGCCTGCCAAAGCCGGGGTAAAACTGGTGGATGCGGAAAATGTGGAGGAACTCGTTCGCTTACTTCACGAAGAAGCCAAAAGCTTCTGATAAAGTACGAGGTACGAGGTACGAAGTACGTCCTTCGGTATGTCCCGCATGAAGCTTTAAATAAACCTTGTACAGATTTTTGGCGGGACTACTCCCCGCATAAGGCGGGACAGGCAGGATGACAAGATCAACAAGTTTTTTTAGAACATCGACTACTAACTACTATCTTCTAACTACTAACTAATTTAAATATGTCTGTCTTAATATTCATCGACACCGCCGAAGGCCATGTAAAAAAAGCTTCCCTGGAAGCAATGACTTACGGGGCCAAAGTAGCGGAACAACTCGGCACTACGGCTGAAGGTATTGTCCTGGGTGCCGTGCAGGATGACCTGGCCGCATTGGGAAAATATGGGGTGAAGAAAATTCATCACGTCAATCACGAATCCCTGAATCATCAGGATGCGCAGTTATTTACTAAAGTAATTGCGGAAGCAGCTACTGCTTCAGGAGCAACCGTGATTGTATTTTCCAATAATCTCAGTGGTAAAGCCATTGCTCCCCGGTTGTCAGTACGCCTGAAAGCCGGACTGGTTTCCGGTGCGGTAGCCCTGCCCGATGCCAGTGGTGGATTCGTGGTCAAAAAGAATGTATTCTCCGGGAAAGCATTTGCCAATATCTCCGTGAATACAGGCATAAAGATCATAGCCCTGAACCCGAATGCTTACCAGACCATTGCCGGGGAAGGAACGGCTGAAGTAGTGCCATTTGCCGCAACGGTGGATGCACCAAAAGTGAAAATGGTCAGTGTAAGTAAAGCCAGTGGAGAAGTACCCCTGACCGAAGCGGAGATTGTGGTCAGTGCCGGTCGTGGTATGAAGGGCCCCGAAAACTGGGGAATCGTGGAAGAACTGGCTAAGACCTTACATGCTGCAACAGCTTGTAGCCGCCCGGTAGCCGATGCGCACTGGCGTCCGCACAACGAGCACGTGGGACAAACCGGCTTCGCCATTGCCCCGAATCTTTACATTGCTATTGGTATTTCCGGTGCCATCCAGCACCTGGCCGGTGTAAACCGCAGTAAAGTAATTGTTGTGATCAACAAGGATCCTGAAGCCCCGTTTTTCAAAGCAGCCGACTATGGAATTGTCGGAGATGCTTTTGATGTGGTGCCGAAAATGACGGCCGCTATTAAAAAACTCAAAGGAGTGGCTTAACAGTTACAATAAAATCATAGTTTAGACCGGGCAATCAGCCCGGTTTTTTTATTCAACTTTTACAAATGAAAGCTATTTTTCTTTGCCTCCTGCTCCTCTCCTGGATCATGAGCTATTCACAAAAAAGTTTTGAAGGATGGATCCATTATAAAGCCACACCGGAAAAAGAATATTCCATTGAAGGCATAAAAGATAAAGGTGACTCCCTGGTTATTCAAATTGGTTTCACCAAAGGAAAGATCCTGATCCGAAGTTCAAAGGAAAGCGAGGAAGACTTATTGATCTTCCTTGATTCTGCAAAATTTTATACATTGGACCATAAAAACAATAGCTATAGCAGCCGTAAAATGAACGTGTCAAAACCCGGAATACCTGCTACCGCATTGACAATTGCCGGATACCATTGTACCCCTTCCCGGTCGGAGGGCAGCGGAACAGGGTTCGGCGGTCCCGTTCGTTCTACCATCTGGTTTGCAGACAGTCTTCTTTTTGATGTCCCTGAAAAATTAGCCGCCAATGATGAATTATTAATGGTGCGCAATGGACATATCATGCTGAAAGCGGAAATCATCACCAGTTTTAACCGGGGGCTTTACCGAAATGATAATGAAGATACAGTGGCAGAAAATAATGAGGAAGTACTCACCGTCATGGCGACTGCCGTCAAACCCGGAAATATCAGGCCGGAGGAATTTATGATCCCCTCCGGATATAGAAAAAATATGTATGTACCCATGGCTGATTCCGCAGTCACCTGGGACAGCACTGTAATGGTCGATACCGTAGTGACACTACCTCCCCCCGCTGTGAAAAAAGCCCCGGCTGCCCCCAAAAAACCAGCGACAAAAGGCAGCCCCAGCACAAAACCACCCATACGTAAAGAGAACTAAATCAGGCTTACAAGCATAAATATTTTGCCGAAAAGCCGTAGTTTCGTGGCATCGTATGAAGAAGATCGAACTGGAAATAGTGGCCCTCTCACATAGCATCACCCAGACCCACTCCTATGCGGTGGTTTTGGGAGAAGTTAATGGCCTGCGCCGCCTTCCGATTGTAATCGGCGGCTTTGAAGCACAAGCCATTGCGGTTGCCCTTGAAAAAATGGCCCCCAGCCGTCCCCTGACGCATGACCTCATGAAAAATTTCATGACGGCCTTCGCCATCGATCTGCATGAGATCATTATCTGCGATCTGCAGGAAGGCATTTTCTACTCCAAACTGGTTTGTTCCGGTGAAAACGATACCGTAGAAATCGACTCCCGTACCTCCGATGCCATTGCCCTGGCAGTCCGTTTTGGCTGCCCTATTTATACCTACGAGAACATTCTTGAAAGTGCCGGCATCCTGATGGAAGACACGGCAGGCACTGGAAAAAAGAAGAAAGCCAAACAGGAAGTGGTGGTGGAAGAAGATCGTCCGACTGGTAATGAAGATCTGAAAACCATGACCTTAGAAGAGTTAAATCATCTTTTAAATGAGGTGCTGGATAGCGAGGATTATATCCGGGCCATTGCCATTCGGGATGAAATTAACAGTCGCGGCAAACGCAAGTAACTGATTCTAAACTCCGTCCGGCCAGACCGGCCTCGCTCCATGATTGTATTCCCCAACTGTAAGATCAATCTCGGTTTGCATATTCTGCGGAAAAGAGCAGATGGATACCACGACCTCGAAACCGTCTTTTATCCCGTTCGTTTTACAGATATCCTTGAACTGATTCCTGATCGTAGCACTAATGATCAACCGGTAACCTATTCGCAGTCCGGTCTCGAAATTCAGGGAAACCCATTGGATAATCTTTGCGTGAAAGCGTACCAGTTGCTGAAGAAAGATTACCCGGCATTGCCCCCGGTGAAAATGCACCTGCATAAAGTGATTCCAACCGGAGCAGGTCTGGGTGGCGGCAGTGCCGATGCGGCATTCTCCCTGCAATTATTGAATGATTATTTTAAACTGGAATTATCAACAGATCAGCTTTTGCATTATGCACTGTCATTAGGCAGTGATTGCCCTTTCTTTATACTGAATAAGCCCGCCTATGCCACCGGACGTGGAGAGCTCCTGAAGCCGGTATCCGTCGATCTGACGGGGTATACACTGGTCATCATCAACCCGGGTATACATGTCCCCACAGCAAAAGCTTTTGCCGGCATCCGCCCGGCACTTCCTGAAAAATCGCTGAAGGAGATCATTGCCCAACCAGTCAGCAGCTGGGCCGAAGAACTGGTCAATGATTTTGAAAAGCCCATTTTTTACCAATACCCCGAAATTGCAGCTATCAAAGATGAGTTGTATCGTGCCGGTGCCGTTTATGCGTCCATGAGTGGCAGTGGCAGTACAGTGTATGGATTATTCACTGATGGCAAGCCCTTGATTCTGAATCTGCCTCCGGACTATTTTATAAAAGTTTTGCCAGCCTGACGCTGCTCATCCTCAAATAGAAAAAGGACGTTACTTTTGCGTCCTAAATTCACTGTATGGAGATTTATAAAGAGTTTGGTTTTGACGCGGCCCATTTCCTCCCGAATGTACCTGAGGGGCATAAATGCAAGCAAATGCATGGCCACACCTACCATCTCCGTGTTTACATACAGGGCACTCCGGATCCGGAATCCGGGTGGATCATGGATTTTAAAGTATTGAAAGACACGGTGCTTCCCCTGATTGACCAGGTGGATCACCGCTTATTAAATGAGATCCCCGGGCTCGAAAACCCCACGGCAGAGAATATCACCATCTGGTTCTGGGACCGTATCAAAGCGGGCTTACCCTTACTTAGCCGGATAGAACTGAAAGAGACTCCGACAACCGGCGTGATCTACGACGGCCGCTGATTTCATGTACTTTTTGTATCTTGTGGGCGCAATGTTCCAATACACAAGGACATATCACTTTCTCAAAGCTAATCTCGATCTGCTTAATCATCGAGGGTAATCCTGTGGCCTTTCCCCTTAGTCGCCCTTCGGCAGGCTCAGGGTGACAACGGCTGCACCTGTCATGCTGAGCCTGCCGAAGCATGAGATTGACGAAACACTCATCCCGCATATTCACAATTCCCTTTTCTAAAACAGACTACTATGACACCCTCCATAACTATGTCCGCAACTGCACAACACTACCTCGAACTCGAGGAACAATATGGTGCCCACAACTATCATCCCCTGCCCGTGGTACTGAGCCGCGGCAAGGGTGTACACGTTTGGGATGTGGATGGCAAACAATACTTTGACTTTCTCAGTGGCTACTCGGCCGTTAATCAGGGCCATTGCCACCCTGCGATCCTGCAGACATTTATTGAACAATCACAACAACTAACCCTCACCAGCCGCGCATTTCACAGCGACCGGCTTGGGGAGTATGTAAAGTTTATCACGGACTACTTCGGCTATGATAAAGTACTGCCTATGAATACCGGGGTGGAAGCCGTGGAGACCGCGATCAAACTCTGCCGCAAGTGGGCCTATGAAGTAAAAGGCATTGAAGAAGGGAAAGCCGTGATCATAGTTTGCGAAGGTAATTTCCACGGACGGACCTCCACTGTTATTTCTTTCAGCAGTGATCCCTCTTCACGCAAAAATTTCGGTCCTTATATGCCCGGATTCAAAGTGATTCCTTATAATGATCCGCAGGCTTTAGCTGCGGCATTGGAAGATAAAAATGTGGCCGGCTTCCTGGTAGAACCCATCCAGGGTGAAGCGGGGGTCTTGGTACCCGATGAAGGCTACCTGGCAAAGTCCAAGGCCCTGTGTGAAGCAGCCAATGTATTATTCATTGCCGATGAGATACAAACCGGACTGGCCCGTACAGGCAAAATGCTGGCCTGTGATCATGAAAATGTGCGGCCGGATCTGCTCATCCTGGGCAAAGCCCTGAGCGCCGGTATGATGCCGGTCAGTGCCGTGCTGGCAGATGATGAGATCATGCTGACCATCAAACCCGGTGAACATGGTTCCACATATGGAGGCAATCCACTGGCCTGTGCTGTAGCCATGACTTCCCTCCGTGTACTGAAAGAGGAGAAGATGGCGGAGAATGCCGCGGTCCGTGGTGAACAGTTACGGAAAGGATTGGCAGATCTGCACTCCAGACACATCTCCCTGATACGTGGCAAAGGTTTGCTGAATGCCATTGTGATCAATCACCCGGACAAAGAAGCCGCCTGGGAACTTTGCCTGCAGCTGAAAGAAAACGGATTGCTGGCCAAACCCACCCATGGCGACAAGATCCGGTTTGCCCCACCCCTGCTGATCACTGAAGCGCAGATCAATGAAGCCGTCACAATCATAGGTAAAAGCCTGGATAGTTTAGGGTAATATCGTAAACCATCATTGTTTTATAAACCGGATTGATTTCTTCCAGTTTACTCCCTGCAGTTGCAGAAAGTAAAACCCTGCGGGCAATAGCACAAGAATAATTGAAAAATGCTGTGAGCCCTTTTTCACCAATAACCGGGCATTGTAAAAACATTTCCCGGAAGGGTCGACTATCCGCAAGTTTGCAGGGCCAGGTTGTAAGCTGACAACCTGAAGGTTTGTCTGCTGTGTAACCGGATTAGCATTCAGCTGAAGCAAGGGATATCCGCGTTCCGCTTTGTCCAGTTTAATCACCTGACTATATTGTACGGTTTCATCCATATATAACATCTTTAACCGGTAATAAAGAAAAGATGATTCCCGACGTTTATCCAGGTAATGAAACGCTGTCTGATTGATCGTGGAACGGATCGTGTCCAGTGCAAAAAAATCAATTCCGTTTATTGAATACTCCGGAATAAACCGGTATATACCCGGTTCAGCGATCCGCCATTCTAAGCTGGATTTTTCATCTGTTGCTGTTGTTGCCTGAAAAGAGATCAGTCTGACCGGTAAAGGCAGGCTGATCCTTGATAATCCATAGGCTGAAAAACGGGTGAGTCCGCTGATCTTAACAGTCCGGGTATCGCCACCTGCATTCACCAATGGCTGGGGTACAGCGGCACTCAGCCAATACCCATTGTGCCTGTGCCAGGCCTGTACCGGCTCCTGTTCATACGGTGTTGTATTAAACAGGGAGCCGGTCTGATTTAGTTGGTCAAACTGAAAGGTGATATCGGCACCGCCTATTGGCGGATTTACAGAAGGCTGAATAACCCAGGTCAGTAATACTGCCCCATCACTGGTATAGGGAAAATCCGGCACCACCCCGTCATTCACCCTTACGGACCAATGATGGCCATTCCCCTTTTCAATCAGCACCGGATTGTAACGGCTATGCCCAACCGGGAATAACTTCCCCGATACGCCCACATTTTCCAGCACCAGGGCACCGGTTCCGGCGGTGCGTATATAACTGGTACTTCCTCCGCCGGTGACTGTCCCGGTAACTGTCAATTGATAATTATTTAGTTCAATATAACTGGCCACAGCAGCCAGTGCCAGGTTTCCGGAAATGGTTTTGTCCTGCTGCAAGGTAATCGTGGTCCCGCTCCCAACCTGTAATCCGGCAGAAGCAGACATATTCAGTTGTACGCTTCCGCCCAATACCGCAGTAAGGCCGTCCACCAATACCACACCACAGGATGCAGTTGTACTGAGGGCACCTGTACCTGATATTCCATTGCGAAATTGTTTCTGTCCTGTCGCGGTAAAACTGATACTGGCGTTCACTTCCAGTATACCATTCACCCGGGTAACCGCCGATGCGCCTACCGGCAGGGTAACCGGTTGTGAAATGCGTAATACCGGAATGGTACTGTTGCTGACATGTGGGAAATAAGTCACACCGTTTGTCCCCATGCCATTATACGCATTTTCCAGCACGGCTGCATTTTCATACACATAATTGGCCGCGTGAACTCCGGCGCCTGCAACCGTGGTTAAGCCACCCGCACTGATACGCAGAACACCGCCGGTTTTAATCCGTACACTGGCTCCGGAACTGGCAAATAATGGAAGATTGCCAGTGGCAGCCAGTTGAACAATGCCCCCGCTTTCTATCTGCAGCTCATCTCCTGCTCCGTCATTCAACAATAACTGACCACCACTATGTTGCAGCAACCCTCCTGCTTCAATGGTTAACTGATCGGCCATGGTAAAATACTGATGAGTGATAGAATGTCCGTTCATGATCCGGATACCAGATGCATACCAGGTTGGCAGTTCGGTGGCATCTGCCCAGCTCAGTTCATCTGCCGATACTTCCCAACTGCTGAGTGAAGACCAGCTTCCTGAGGTCTTTGTACGATAAAATTGCGTGGACGGAAGGGCAAAGCCTGGTTCTATACCCAGGTCATCTATCCCCAGTCCGTCATCTGAACCGCTGGCCGCAGCATCGGTCCAGCGAAAAAAACAGGTACTGCCCGGTTCAATAAAAATTCCGGTAATGCTGGCGCTGATCAGCCGTTTATTAACAACCGCATTGCCATCCATAGCGCCTGCCGGGCCATTGCTGACCGGGGCTATAAAATCAAGGATATCGAGATCCACCCAATCTCCGCTGACCAATGAACCTGCATTTAAACTGAATTGAAAATCGAGACGGTCATTCCGGCCGGTGGACCCGAGCCGCCATTGTTCACCGGTGTATGAAACCGTAATCCGGGTTATAAGTTGCCCGGTTGTATTGGTAAAATGAAATCCGATGATCGGAGTTAGCGTACCCGACTGCAACATACCCAATGATCTTTCCGGGGATGAAAGTGTCCCGAAGCTATAGGTATCCCCCGTACTGCCTGATCCGGTACCAGCGGTATACATTGCGTCCGAAGCAGTACCTGTTTCCTGCAAAACCCAACCATCCGGCAATATGCTTCCGGAACCGGTACTGAGCAGGCTGTTGAAATCCTGGCTATAATTGCCCGTTAAAGAAAATTGGGCACTACTTAATAAAAAACAAGTTTGAAAAGCAAGGAGAAAAGCAAATTTGCGCATACCATTTTTTTTAGGATAAGATGAATTCAATTCTATCCTAAAGGAAAAAAGTCTGCGTTATCCGGCCATGGGAATTACACCGGATTGTAATGATATTTTACTCCTTAATTTCCGTTTTTATCCGGATATCGGGAAACAAAGCCGCAAATAACATCAGGGCTCCGCTCAGCAGCATCAGGTAAAAACCGGTCTCCCGAACGGGACATTCACCGCCCTTGCAGGTGCCGATCACCAGGAAATTTTTGAGTATCCAAGCGGTATTGAGGGCAATGATGAAGAGGTTCCATCTTTTTGCCCAGAGTTTTGGGATGAATATAAAGGCGATAAAGAATGGCAGGAGGAGAAAATGAAAATAGGCCGGCTTTCCGTAATTGGTACCGGTAGCATCTACCCCGCTGATCACCAATTGGTGGGACTGAATCGTAACCCAGGGCATAAATGACGCCATTACCAGTAAAGCCGCACCGGCCAGTCCGATCCATTTTGAGTATTTCATAATCAACAATTAAAGGGCTGCAAGATACAGCAGAAAGTGTGCAAGGCTGCTTATAGTTCAATGATTTCCGGACCAGATGGCTGTTGTGCCTTTGTATATATACGGGTGGCTATTTCTGCCGGGGTAACCCATCTACTGAAATCCGCATCCGGCATCGCCACCCGGTTTTGTGGTGTATCTATTATAAACGGCACCACTACAAAGATTTTTACATCAGTTCCTGTTGCTTCCAGGTTCATGAGTTCGGCCAGTCTGAATAAAAGTGATTTGGATAACCCATAGGCCGTTACACCCTTGTTTTTTTCCGCAGCCATTCCTGCCTGTGAACCAATCAGGAAAATAGTGCCGGAACCCTGCTCTTTCATATGTAAAAAAACCGGCCTTGCTACATGATAGGCGGTCATAAAATTCAGGTTGATCTGTTCCTGTATTTTTCCGGAATGGGTGGAAGCTATATCACCCATGGCAAAACCACCAACGGTCAGTACGGCTGTATCCACGGCTCCCTGTTGAATCACCGAACTGACCCATTCGTTGGTAGCGGTTTCATCAGTAAGATCGATTTTACCACCCGTGTAGCCTTCACCTGCTCCGGGTAAAAGCCCTGTAACAGCGACCTGGTAACCGCTGACCAGTAATTGCTCTGTCACAGCCCTTCCCAGATTTCCGGTTGCGCCGGTTACGATGGCCCTTTTCATTATTCTTTGTTTTAGACGAATTTAGTAAAAATCCGCAGGCAGCTAAAGCCGGCACCTGTTCGATATAGTTTAGTAAATTACACGACCGCCCGGTACATGCTGAAGCAAATCCTGATATTGTTTTACCTTTTGCTGCTGGCCTTGCAGCCAATGGCCCAGCAAAACTGTACAGAACCGGGACAAACTCCGGTTTCCGCCATACCGGTCTGTGGCAGTGAGCCATTTACCATCATTACTCCAACCTATTGCGGCATCACCAATATTCCGGTCCCCTGTGCCGGAGGTTTCAGTTATCAGAATACCAATCCCAATTTTTTCCGGATGGCCTGCTACAGTTCCGGCACCCTGGGTTTTCTGATAACGCCCTCGGTTGCCACCGCCAATTACGACTGGCAGCTTTTTGATATCACGAGCCGTAATCCGTTTGACATTTTCACCAACCCGGATGCATTTGTAGCCTGTAACTGGTCCGGAGAACCCGGCGAAACAGGTGCATCCGATGATGGAACAGCACTAATTGTTTGTGCCGGTTCCGGCATGAATACCTATAGTAAAATGCCCCAGGTCGTTCAGGGTCGTACTTATCTGCTGATGGTAGCCAATCAAAGTGCATCAGGCGGCAGTTATCAACTGACCCTCACCGGGGGAACCGCCAGTATAACGGATGCCGTTGATCCTAAAATGGATTATGCCATGATGAGTTGTGATGGACAGAAGATCACCCTGAGACTGAATAAGAAGATCGTATGTAGCAGTATAGCAGCTGACGGTTCGGACTTTAGTCTGAGTAACGGCACAGCAATCATTTCAGCGGCAGCTGCAGATTGCAGTTCACCATTTGGCAGTGATTCCATATTTATCCGGCTGGCACAACCCCTTCCAAATGGCAATTATACCTTACGTATCAATAACGGGACAGATAATAATACGCTGGTAGATGTATGTAATAAAAATATTGCGGCCGGTCAGACGCTTGCCTTTTCAGTTTCCGATCAGCAGCGGACCTATGCGGATGAAGCAGTCATCTTTTCCTGCGCACCCGGGTATGTCCGGGTAGGATTCAACCGGCCCATCCGTTGTGGCAGCCTGCTGGCTGATGGGAGTCAATTCAACATAACCGGTCCTCAATCTGTAACAGTGATTGCGGCAGAAGCGCTCAATTGTGGACCTTCACTTCTCAGCAATGAAGTGATACTCCGTTTCGCCACAGCCGTGAACCTGGCCGGTATGTATGAAATACGATTAAATCCTGCGGGAAGCAATGGGAGTACTTTACTGGATGAATGTGGTATTGCCCCGATTAATTCATCTGCCATTCCTTACTTCACCAGCAGCAACCCGGTATCCGCCCGGTTTAGTTTTATAAAAAATGAAACCTGCAAAGGCAGTGAGTTTCTCTTCGCTCATGATGGAGCTAATGCAGTGAATAACTGGTCCTGGATATTTGGAAACACGGGAACAAGCAATCTGCAATATCCGGCATATTCATTTACGGCCGGGGGCCAACACCTGGTTCAGCTTGCCGTATCAAACGGAGCCTGCACCGATACCATCCGGCAGACATTGAACAGTATTCAAACGGTTAAAGCTGCTTTTGAAACAGATGCCCTGGTTTGCCCGGGTGATACATTAACTTTTAAGAATAACAGTACCGGCAGTATTGACCGGTGGGAATGGAATTTCGGGAATGGAAGCACCAGTACATTGCCCCTGCCCCGCAACTTTCAGTATGGCCCGGTACCGGCAGAAACACTTTATCCCATTACCCTGGTGGCGTATAACAATGCCCTGAATTGCAGTGATACCGCCCGCCAGCTGGTGAGGGTACTGAACAGTTGTATCATCGCGGTGCCCACCGCTTTCACGCCAAACGGAGATGGATTAAATGACTTTCTCTACCCGTTGAATACGGAGCGGGCTGAGCAAACTCGTTTTAGTGTATACAATCGCAGTGGTCAGCTCGTCTTTCATAGCACGGACCGTTCCGGTAAATGGGACGGGAAAGTAAATGGCAAGGGGCAGGATGCCGGTGTATATGTATGGATATTCAGTTATACCACTGCTCAAAGTAAGCAGCCTGTATTTCTCAAAGGAACCACCCTGCTGATCCGGTAATTTTAACATAAAACACGAAGGGATTTGTGTTAAATTGCTCCAAAAACCAAAAGCCATGCAATTTACATTCAGGCTGTTATTCCTGCTCCTCATCAGCAGCAGCAGCTTTGCTCAGCAAAACTTCAGTTATACCCCGGAGAAACCCAAACCCGGGGAAACCATAACCATCACTTACCGACCAGCCGGGGATATTGCCAATACGATACTACCAGTGGAAGCCATCGTTTACCAGCATGGACTGAGTTCACAAAAAGCGGATGACCTGCTCCTCAAAAAAACAGCGGATGGATTTACTGTCAGTTTTACAGCGGATACAGCAGCTAACTTTATTTACTTCAGTTTTAGTGCCGACAAAAAGTTTGATAACAATGCCAATGAAGGATACATCATTCATCTATATGAAAATGATAAAGTACGTAAAGGCAGCAATATCAATAAGTTTATGTTTTACCAGTTTTATGGCAGCGGGGCCGGTGTGGAACGGAATAATGAAAAAGCGCTGGCCGCCATGGAAACCGAGTTCAGCTTATACCCGGATAACCGGAAACCCTGGCTGGGAAACTATATACGGCTTAAGAACACGGTAAAAAAGGATGCAACAAATGCCCTGGCCTTACAAGAGATAGAGCGTCTGATCAAAGGCGGACTGAAAGAAGAAACGGACTATGAAACCCTGACAGGCCTGTATAATCTTGCAAAACTGCCGGAACAGTCCAAATGGATATCCCAACTCTGGAAAGAAAAATATCCGGACGGTAAGTGGACTGTCAACGAAACCCTGCAGGCGTATTATACACAACCCGACCCGGAAAAAAGGGAAGTGATGTTAAATGAAATCATACAGAAAACGAAGACGGATAAAAAATGGGAAACAGTCATTCAAAGTATTCCCCGTTTGCAGACAATCATTGTAAGCGGGTATGCCACAAAGAAGAACTGGGAGAAAATGAGAGCGTATGCAGCAAAAATTGAAGACAAGGCAACGCTGGCTCAAACCTACAATTCCGCCGCCTGGGAAATGCAGAAGAAAGGCGAAAACCTTGAGATAGCAGAGGAAATGTCCCGGTTTGCTACGGAATACAGTCGCGAACAGTGGCTCAAACCAACGGCAAAAAAACCGGAAAGCATGACCGAGAAGCAATGGAAGAAAAATGCCGAATTCAGTTATGCGCAGAATGCTGACACCTATGGCATGGTGCTATACAGGTTGGGGCAATATAAAAAAGGGCTTCCTTTTGCCAAAGAAGCCGCGATTAAAATTCAACAGGGAAAGGATGCGGATTATAATAATACTTATGCCCTGCTGGCGGAAAAAGTAATTCCGGCCAAAAAACTGAAACCGGAACTAGAGCAATTTGTAAAGGATGGCAAGTCCACCAGTGAAATGACGGAAATCCTGAAAAGGATCTATAACAGTGAAAAGAAAACAGAAGATGGTTTCGATCAATATATCACGGCGTTGAAGGAAGAAAGCCGGCTGAAAATGCTGAAAGATATTCAACAATCCATGTTGAATGAAAACAGTCCTTCTTTTGCCCTGGTCAACCTGGAAGGCAAAAAAGTGGATATGGCAGAACTGAAAGGCAAAGTAGTGGTGGTGGATTTCTGGGCCACCTGGTGCGGTCCCTGTATTGCCAGTTTCCCGGGTATGCAGAAAATGGTGAATAAATACAAAGACAACCCTGATGTGAAATTTGTATTTGTGGACACCTGGGAAACCAAAGAAGAGAAAGTGAAAAATGCGCAGGAGTTTATCAGCAGCAATAAATACACGTTTGATGTGCTGATGGACAATGACAACAAAGTGGTGGAGCAATTCAAAGTGGACGGCATTCCCACCAAGTTCGTAATTGATAAGAACGGGGTGATCCGTTTCAAATCCGTTGGATTCAGTGGCAGTGATGATAAGCTGATCGCCGAACTGACTGCGATGATCGATATTGCTGCGAATCCGCCCAGCAAATCATTCTGATAAAGAGAATAGGCGGCTTCGCCGCTGTTTTAACACATAGATTCATAGGAACATAGGAGACACATAGCAAGAAATTGTATTTCTATGTGTCTCCTATGTTATTCTTATTGGATAGTCCAGCTTCAGTCTATTGTGTAGGTAAGGCTTTCTGAACTTTTGTGAGAGCACTAAACCTATGTGTTAAAAAATCCGCGTAGCGGATGGCGGCTTCGCCACTGTTTTAACGTAACCCTCCGGCCAAGTACATATTTCCTGATTCAGCGCGCTCCCATAGCTTAGCTGCTAAAAAGTTATGGGAGAAAATTTATCACAGAAGAGCCGGAAGTTCCGCAGCAGAGCTGAGATATTGGAACTTATCAG
>CAUJFR010000268.1 GCA_963169885.1 Bacteroidota bacterium | reverse complement strand
TACATATTGCCAGTCAGCAAATACGCTAACGATCGGGGATCGTACCGGAATCTTTGCCGGTATGCTGAATTCAAGGACGATCTATATTAAAGTGATCAGTGCAGAGCAGGCAATACCTTTCGCCTTTGAAGGCATGGATGCTGCCCGTAAGATTGTATATAAAGGAAAAAAAATAGTGATCAGGCTATAGCAGCTGTTATTGCCGGATACTGAATTATACACATTTATGAAAGTATGGATGCTTATTGGCTGCTTATGGCTGGCCGCTTTTTCAGGGTTAAAGGCACAACAGCAAGCTCTTTTGCCCAGAACAAGAATGCTGATGGATACCGGCTGGCGTTTTGCATTCGGGCATCCCTGGGATGCATCCAAAGACTTTAATCATGCTACAGGTTATTTCTCCTACCTGGCAAAAGCCTCCTATGGAGATGGTGCAGCAGGAATCCGCTTTGATGACAGGGCCTGGCGTGAACTTGATTTACCGCATGACTGGGCAGTAGAACTTCCTTTTGATAGTAAAGGAAGTCTAAGTCATGGCTTTAAAGCCCTTGGCCGCAATTTCCCGGAAAACAGTGTCGGTTGGTATCGTAAACATTTTTATATCCCAAAAGCGGATGAAGGAAAGCGGATAGCAATACAGTTTGACGGAGTTTTCCGGCAATGCAGTGTTTGGGTCAATGGATTTTACCTGGGTTCAGAGCCAAGCGGGTTTACAGGCATGGAATACAATCTGTCCGAATACCTGAATTACGGTGGTGAGAATATGATTGCTGTCCGGGTGGATGCCACTATGGAAGAAGGATGGTATTATGAAGGGGCCGGGATCTATCGCCATGTCTGGTTGCAGAAAACAGATCCGTTGCATGTGATCACCCATGGCAGTTTTGTAAATCCGATTCCGGAAGGGTCCGATGCCAGGATCAGGGTGAGTACATCGTTGATCAATGAACAACTCAAGGAAGCAGGATGTACAGTCCGATACAGTGTGATCGATGCAACGGGCAATACCGTGTCGGAGGCCGCCATCCGTGATTTTAACCTGGCACCCTGGGAGCAAAAAGACATACAATCCGAATTAAAACTGGCCGGAGCCCATCGCTGGTCGTTAGATACACCTTACCTGTATACACTCGTTACAGAGATACGAAATGGTGAAACAATAAAGGACCGGATCCAGGCAGTGTTTGGTATCCGTTCGCTTCGGTTTGATCCGGATAAAGGCTTCTTTCTGAACGACAAGCCCATAAAAATTAAAGGCACCAACAATCACCAGGATCATGCGGGTGTAGGCACGGCCGTCCCGGATGCATTGATGGGATACCGTTTACGTCAGCTGATGAAAATGGGGGCAAACGCCTATCGTACTTCCCATCATCCGCCTGCACCGGAATTACTGGATAGCTGCGACCGTCTCGGAATACTGGTGATCGACGAAAACAGGCTGATGGGTGTGACGGATCATCATTTTGATTACTTGAAAAGACTGATCTTGCGTGACCGGAATCATCCATCCGTGATCAGCTGGAGTATCGGCAATGAAGAATGGGGGATCGAAGGCAATGAACTGGGCGCTAAAATTGCACAGAGCATGCAGGCCTACGTAAAAACGATTGATACAACCAGGGCTATAACAGCAGCGATCAGCGGGGGCTGGCAACGGGGCATATCCAATGTGATTGATGTGATGGGGGTTAATTATGTGGGACAGATCAATACCGATCAGCATCACCAGGAATTTCCAAAGCAACCAATGTGGGGCACCGAAGAAGGAAGTACAAGGGCAACAAGAGGTGTTTATGTAAAAGATGATGCAGGCCATTTACTACCCGCCTATGATGCCAGGCCTTACCCGCATTTTAAATCAATAGAAGAAGGCTGGAAATATTATATGGCCCGGGATTACCTGGGCGGCATGTTTATCTGGACCGGATTTGATTACCGGGGAGAACCCACTCCTTATGGATGGCCTACCGTTATTTCTTATCATGGCATGCTGGACCTTTGCGGATTTCCTAAGGATGTGACCGGCTATCTCCGGAGCTGGTGGACAAAAGATACTGTGCTGCATTTGCTGCCACACTGGAACTGGAAAGGAGAGGAAGGAAAAGTAAAGGATGTATGGGTGTACAGTAATTGTACAGAAGTGGAGTTATTGCTGAACGGGAAAAGTCTCGGGAAGAAAAAAATGGAACCATTAGGACACCTGGAGTGGAAAGTACCATATAAGCCCGGCACGCTGCAGGCAATTGGATATATCAATGGCAAAAAGATACGAGAGACGAAACGGGAAACTGCTGGCGAAGCCAGTAAGGCTGTTTTATCGGCCGACCGGAATCTGATCCGCGCAGACGGAATGGACCTGTCCGTTATAACTGTTGCTGTTGCGGATGCAGGAGGAAAAATACTACCTACAGCTGCGAATGGTTTTACCTTTGAGATCGAAGGTCCCGGACGGATAATTGGTGTTGGGAATGGCAATCCGGTTTCACTGGAACCGGAACGTTTTATTCCATCTGTTCATGCGGTACAGCCATACCTGGATAAAGAAAAATCACTGATGGAATTTCCTGATAGTAAAGCCATGCTGGAGCCGGACTTTGATGATGCTATCTGGGAGCCTGCATTTAAGGCGGACAGGGATAGTCTATTTGGCCGCCAGGCAAAACAGGTAATCAGCCGTGGTCATTTTGTATTACCGGAAACCGACAGCACAACGGTATTCACCTATTTCAGCCGGAATATCGGTAAAGCCCAATCGGTGTATATTAACGGAGAAAGAATAGCTGCAGCACTTAATGCAGATAGCGTCATCCGGCTCAGCCGGTCATTGATACGACCAGGGAAGAACAGCTTTGTGATCGTGGCTATGCCTTTTCTTAAAGTATTTCCCTGGGATGAAGTAAATAAGGATCCGGGTATGATACAGTTGTATACACCTGCCGGTAAATGGCAACGTAAGTTGTTCAACGGATATGCACAGGTGCTTGTGCAATCGACCGGCCAGCAAGGCAGGATAATACTCAGGGCCAGTGCAGCGGGATTGCCGGTGGCACAGCTGGAAATTGAGGCAAATTAAAATGGATTAATCAATTTGTAAAACAGGTTATATGAAAGCGAATATATTACTGGTCATTGGCAGTTTTTTTGCCTTTGTAGCCAAGGCACAGAAACAGGTACCCCCTGCAGAAGCACAAGCTGCAGCATTAGTTAAGAAAATGACACTGGAAGAAAAAGTGGGCCAGATGACACAGGTGACCATGGCTGTTTTTGCCAAAGGTGCCTGGGCCAATGAAGATGGGGAACTGGATCCGGTTGCATTAAAAAAAGCGATTGTTGATTATAAAGTGGGATCCATGCTCAATACAACGGCTCATGCGTTGCCGGTAGAAAAATGGCGGAGCATCATGACCCAGATACAGGATGAGGTAAAAAATACGCGGTTACGGATCCCTGTTATATATGGACTGGATGCGATCCATGGACAGACCTATACATTGAACTCCACTTTGTTTCCGCAGAACCTCGCTATAGCAGCAGCCCGCAACCCGGAGTTGGTCAGACAGGCAGCCAAAGTAACCGCTATGGAACTTCGATCATCCGGGGTGCGCTGGAATTTTGCCCCCGTACTTGATATTGGTCGTCAGCCCCTGTGGAGCCGATTCCCGGAAACCTATGGTGAAGATGTATACCTGGTGAAAACACTCGGTGTTGCCGGAATCAAAGCCTACGAAGAAGATGGATTGAAAAATCCGACCGCGGTAGCCACCAGTCTGAAACATTACCTTGGTTATTCAGCTTCCCGCAATGGAAAGGATCGTACACCGATCTATCTGCCCGAAATCGAATTACGTGAATATTATCTTCCGCAATTCCGTGAAGCGGTACGTACCGGTTCTGCTTCTGTAATGGTGAACTCCAGTGAGATCAATGGAATTCCGGTACATGCTAACCGTTATCTGCTGATTGATGTGTTGAGGAAAGAGCTTGGCTTTGAAGGCGTGATTGTCACGGACTGGGAAGATATCAAGCGACTGCACGACCGGCATAATGTAGCGGCTACACCCCGTGAAGCGGTAGTCATGGCCATCAATGCAGGAATTGATATGAGTATGGTGCCTTCTGATTATTCCTTTTTTGATCTGCTGATCGAAGCGGTGAAGAAAGGGGAAGTGCCGATGAGCCGGATTGATGATGCCGTGAAGCGTATCCTGGTAATGAAATACAAAACCGGATTGTTTGAAAATCCTTATCCGGAACCGGCCAGCTTTGGCAATTTCGGTAAACCCGAGTTTCAACAATATGCCCTGGAGGCTGCCCGCGAAGCCATGACCCTGCTGAAAAATAGTGATAACATATTGCCCCTGGCCAAAAATAAAAAAGTACTGGTGGCCGGTCCTGCTGCTCAGAGCATCAGCGCCCTGAATGGCTGCTGGAGCTATACCTGGCAGGGCAATGTCGATAAATGGTATCCTGCCGACAGTAGAACGATCTATCAGTCATTCGTGGACAAGATCGGTGCGGCCAATGTGATCACCACCACACAACCGGGTTTTGACAGTCCGCAGAACTATGATGTGGCCGCATTGAAAAAAGCGGCTGTTGGTGCGGATGTGATCGTACTTTGTATCG
The DNA here is from genome assembly GCA_963169885.1 of Bacteroidota bacterium. Taxonomy (GTDB): domain Bacteria; phylum Bacteroidota; class Bacteroidia; order Chitinophagales; family Chitinophagaceae; genus JJ008. The sequence goes on along the minus strand of CAUJFR010000268.1, from coordinate 7,954 downwards.
GGGAGAATGCCTATGCGGAAAGTCCCGGTAATACCCGTGACTTGGCCCTGCCCAAAGAACAGGAAGACCTGGTAGTGGCAGCGGCGCTTACCGGCAAACCGGTGATACTGGTACTTGCTGAAGGAAGGCCCCGGTTTATTACCAATATCGAACCATCAGTTAAAGGGATCCTTATGGCATACTGGAGCGGACGAAAATCAGCGGAAGCGATCACTGATGTGTTGTTTGGCGATTACAATCCTTCCGGTCGTCTCCCATTCTCTTATCACAAAAGTATGGGTGAGATCGTACTGTATGATCGTAAACCCACCGAAGAAGTCAGGGAAGTATTCAATGATAATATCAATACCGGCTATGATCCCTTGTATCCGTTCGGACACGGACTGAGCTACACTACTTTCAGTTACTCAGGCCTCACCCTGAGTACTACTACATTAAGTGCAACCGGTTCAATCACCGTAACACTGCAGGTAAAGAACACGGGCAGCAGGGCCGGTAAACATACAGTTGAATTGTATTCCCGTGATCTCTATGCCAGCATCACGCCCAATATGCGCCGGCTGCGTGCTTTCCACAAGATCAGCCTGGCCCCTGGTGAATCAAAAGAGGTCCGGTTTACGCTGACAAAGGATGATCTTGCCTTTGTCAATGCGCAACTGAAAACAGTTACAGAGCCCGGTGAATTTGAAGTGATAGCAGGTGACCTGAAAGCAAAATTTGTCTATCAGTAATTATTGGTTTTAAAATTTACTATGAAATCGCCGATCCGGTTTTTTGCAGTGCTTGTACTCAGTTGCCTTTTGTTCAATGAAGCGGCAGCGAAAAAGGCAATGAAATTCTATCCTTCCGACCATGCATTTATCCGCTACATGGGACGGATCGACTTCAGTCATCCGAAGCTGCCCCGTTTCTGGCAGCCGGGTGTCACTATACAATTCCGTTTCAAGGGAGATGATGCGGTGTTGTTACTGAATGATGAACAATTATGGGGGAGTAATCAGAATTACCTCGAACTGATCGTAGACGGGAAAGCCGTACGGTTACAGACAACCGGCAAACAGGATACATTATCTGTGAAGCCTTATCTCTCTGCCGGTAAAGTACATGAAGTGATACTTTGTAAGAACACGGAAGCCAATATCGGTTACCTGGAACTACGAGGTATTCTTTGTCAGCAGTTGCTAAAGCCGGCTAAGCTGCCTTTCCGTAAGATTGAATGTATCGGCAATTCCATTACCTGTGGCGCCAGTAGCGACCTCAGTGGCATTCCCTGTGGTAAAGGTAAATGGCAGGATCAGCACAATGCCTGGCTGAGTTACGGAGCGGTTACAGCCCGCACCCTGAATGCGCAGGTGCATTTATCTTCTGTTTCCGGTATCGGTCTCATGCATAGTTGCTGCAACCTGGATATTGTAATGCCCCGGGTATTTGACAAGATAAGTATGCGCAATGATACTATTACCTGGGATTTTAAACGCTACCAACCGGATATAGTGACCATCTGCCTTGGTCAGAATGATGGGGTACAGGATTCTGCCGCTTTTTGTACGAATTATGTGAACTTTTTAAAGAAGGTCAGGGGGGATTATCCAAAGGCAAAACTGTTGTTGCTAAGCAGTCCGATGGCTGATAACCGGCTGCGGGCGTTTCTCCGCAGCAGTCTGCAATCTGTGATTAAAACCCTGCAAGAAAGCGGAGATCAAAAAGTACAGATGCATGTTTTTGAAAAATCCTATACCGGGGGCTGCGATTATCATCCGTCTGTTGCGGAACATGCGCTGATAGCCGATGAACTCAGTGAAGTGATCCGGAAATGGATGAAATGGTAACTAGCAGTATACAAAGTTGCCTTTGATGATGTAGATTGCTGAAAAATTAATGCTATGTACACGGCTGCTGACAACCGCTATACCAGTATGAGATATAACCGCTCCGGAAAAAGCGGTTTATTGCTCCCTGCCATTTCTTTGGGTCTCTGGCATAATTTCGGGAATGCCGATCAGTATGACAATATGAAAGCGATCATCCTGAGCGCATTTGACCGGGGTATCACGCATTTTGATCTCGCGAATAATTATGGTCCTCCCGGTGGTGAGGCCGAGCGGAATTTCGGCAAAATGCTGAAAGAGGCATTGAAACCCTACCGGGACGAAATGATCATTTCTACCAAGGCTGGTTATTATATGTGGCCCGGTCCTTATGGAGAATGGGGTTCGAGGAAAAATCTGCTGGCCAGTTGCGACCAGAGCCTGAAGCGGATGGGGCTGGACTATGTTGATATATTTTATTCTCATCGTCCTGACCCCCATACACCGGTTGAAGAAACCATGCAGGCACTGGATAGTATCGTACGCAGTGGCAAGGCCTTGTATGCCGGTATTTCTAATTACAGCGCGGAACAGACACGTAAAGCGGCAGCCGTATTAAAACAATTGGGTACACCTTGTCTCATACATCAGCCTCGTTATTCGATGCTTGATCGATGGGTGGAAGCTCCCGGAACAGCCGATGGCAAATCATTATTAGATGTGGTGGAGGAAGAGGGGATGGGCAGTATTGTGTTTTCACCATTGGCACAGGGAAGACTTTCTGATAAATATATTAATGGCGTTCCTGCTGATTCAAGGATCGGACGTTCTTTGCCGAATGGCGCCATCCAGGAAAAGGACCTGAATGAGGCATTGCTCAGCAACATCCGCCAGCTGAATGCGTTAGCCCTTAATCGTGGACAAACCCTGGCCCAGATGGCGATTGCCTGGCTGCTGAAAGATCAGCGGGTTACTTCGGTCCTTGTTGGAGCCAGTTCCATCGGGCAACTGGAAAACAGTATAGATGCCCTGAAAGCACCTGCATTTGGTGTTGATGAACTGCAGCAAATTGAACAGATACTATCACAATAAAAGATTCAGGATATGAAAAAGCTGGTTCTTACAGGGATACTACAGGTTATGGTACTTTATGTGGTTGCACAAAAATCAAAAACCTACCAGCTTTTTTCACCGGATCAGAAGAACAGGATAACCGTAACTGCTGGTGACAGGATCAGGTGGTCAGTACAACATGGTGAAGTTACCGTATTATCGCCCTCCACGCTGGCTATTGAACAGGCCGGTGCTGTAAGTATGCCCGGCGCCACTGCTGTGCTTCGTGTAAAGCAGCAAATGATCAGGGATACCATTACAGCAGTAGCATATAAGAAAGACAGGGTAATTAATTACTGTAATGAGCTGGTACTTGATTGCAAGGGAAACTACAGTATTGTATTCCGTGCCGCCAATGACGGGGTGGCTTATCGCTTTATCACCCGCTTCCCCGGCGAAACTGTGATCAACCGCGAAGAGGCCGTTTTTAATTTTCCGGGCGATCCAATTGTACATATTCCCTTTACCAGCGACCTTCGGCAACAGGAAAAGTATTCCTGTTCTTTCGAAGAGTTTTATACCACGTCAAAATTATCCGCCTTGCCGGCCGATTCACTGGCCTACCTGCCTTTTATGGTTGAACTGGATGATACATTGAAAGCAGTCATATTGGAAGCGGATGTGCAGGATTATCCGGCGATGTTTGTGCAGCGGACGGCTACAGCGCCAAACAGTTTCACCGCTGTTCATGCGCCGTATCCTGCTGAAGAAACAACCCGTGGTAAATACGGCATTAACTATGCAGTGACAAAACGTGAAAATTATATTGCCCGTACCGCAGGCACCCGTTCTTTTCCCTGGCGGTTGATCGTGATCAGCGAAAAGGATAAGGACCTGGCCGATAATGATATGGTACAACGGCTTGCTGCTCCTTCCTGTATAGCGGATCCTTCCTGGATCAAACCCGGTAAAGTGGCCTGGGACTGGTGGAATGACTGGAATATTTCCGGGGTTGATTTTAAAGCCGGTATTAATACGCCGACTTATAAATACTATATCGATTTTGCGGCAGCGAATAAACTCGAATACGTGGTGCTCGATGAAGGCTGGAGCGATGACTGGGACCTGAATAAACTTAATGACCGGATAGACCTGAAAGAATTATTGTCATACGCCAAACAGAAAAATGTAGGCCTGATCCTCTGGAGCACCTGGTATGCATTGATACAGGATCTGGAAGGACTTTGTGCGAAGTATGCAGCGATGGGGGTAAAAGGATTTAAAGTGGATTTCCTGGATCGTAATGATCAGAAAACGGTTGCGTCTTGTTATGAAATGGCAGCTGTAGCTGCGAAGTATCAGCTGATGCTCGACTTTCACGGCATGTTTGCCCCGCAGGGCTTGCAACGTACCTGGCCCAATGTGGTGAATTTTGAAGGCGTCCGTGGAATGGAATATATGAAATGGCATCCGGATGACCGGGTGGCCACCCATGCAGTTCAACTGCCCTTTATCCGGATGATGGCTGGGCCGATGGATTATACACCCGGTGCTTTCCGTAACCGTATCCGTAAAGCAGCAGTAGCGAGTAATAGTATGCCACAGGGCCTTGGTACCCGGTGCAATCAGCTGGCCATGTACATCATCTATGAAGCGCCATTGCAGATGCTGGCCGATAATCCCAGTATTTATAAAAAAGAACAGGCGTGTACTGATTTTATTGCGACAGTGCCCACCACGTTTAATGAAACAAAAGCACTTGATGCAAAATTCGGAGAGTACCTGGTGATGGCTCGCCGCAAAGGGACTGACTGGTTTATTGGTGCCATGACGAACTGGACCGAAAGAGATCTTAGTATCGATCTTTCATTCTTACCCGCAGGATCATACAAGGCTACCATATTCCGGGATGGGGTTAATGCTGACCGGGATGCCACCGATTATGCAAAAGAGATCAAAATATTCAATACGGATTCAAAGCTGACTGTTCACCTTGCCCCAGGTGGTGGACTGGCAATCCGTCTTCAGCCGTTAGTGCAATAAAATTTATTTTATGAAACAGGTTTTGGTAATCTTCTTCAGTTGCTGGCTGCTGCAAACAGCCGCTCAACCCGTAAAGCAATATGGAGCACTGAGTGTAAAGGGTACTCAACTGACAGCTTCAAACGGAGCGCCTGTTGTATTGCATGGTATGAGTTTTGGCTGGCATAATCTGTGGCCTCGTTTTTATAATAAGGGAGCGGTGCATGAACTGGTCACAAAATGGAATTGTACAATCATCCGTGCTTCCATGGGAATTGAACTGAATGACAGCGGGTATCTGAAATCGCCGGGGCAATCAGAAAAGCTCATGCGGAATGTAATCGAAGCCTGCATCAAAGAGAATGTCTATGTGATCATTGACTGGCACGATCATAATCTGCACGAAAAAGAAGCCATTGAATTTTTCAGCCGGATGGCTGCTGACTATGGAAACAATCCGCATGTGATCTACGAAATTTTTAATGAACCTGATTATGAAACCTGGCCGGAAGTAAAAAGCTATTCTGAAAAAGTCATAGCGGCTATCCGGGAAAAGGATCCGGATAATATCATTCTGCTGGGAACACCCCGCTGGGACCAGGATATTCATCTGGCTGCGGCTGATCCGGTGAGAGGCTTTAGCAACCTGATGTATACCATGCATTTTTATGCCGGCACTCATAAACAGTGGCTTCGGGATCGTACAGACGAAGCCATCAAAGCCGGTTTGCCCGTATTTGTCTCAGAGTGCGCGGGTATGGAAGCAACCGGAGATGGTCCGGTTGATCATAAAGAATGGGAGGCTTTTGTACAATGGATGGACAGCCGCAAACTCAGCTGGATTGCCTGGTCGGTTTCAGATAAAAAAGAAACCTGTTCAGTACTTTTGCCTGCTGCCAGATCCCGTGGAAAATGGAAGGGTAATGTGATAAAAGAATGGGGACAACTGGTCAGGGGTTACCTGGCTGCATACAGGTAAGCCGGTATACGTAGAACTCCCCGGATTACGGTAAGATATTACGGTCAGCAAAACAGGTTTTTGCTATTGACCCGCAGCAACAAGTCTCCTACTTTTGTCCATTAATTCGACACTATGAAAGGAAGAATCCTGATTGTACTGATCATTGCCGTAATTGTTTTTGAATCCTGTGGCCGCGTAATGACCCCTTACCAGGCAGCCAATAATCCGCGTGGTAAAAAATGCGCCGTTATCCGGTAAGGTTTTAATCTCCTCCAAATACATTATTCACCGCGCCTTCCAGCATCGGGAACTTCTCGACTACAAAATTTTTGATGGTGGAGATAGCTTTCTTTGCCTGTTCGTCTGTCAGTCCGGCTTCAGCTTTCAGTTTTTCAATTAATTCCTGCATAAAATATTTTTAATTGACCAAAAATAAGAAAGGCCCGGTAAAACCGGACCTTTCTTATTTTATAAACCTTTTAAACTTTTTAAACCTCTTAAACCTTTTAAACCTTTCCTCTACGCCACTTTCAGCAGACTCAGCTTACTCTTATCAAACTTCCGCTTTGCATACTCCAGATCCAGCACAAACTGCGTTTCGTTGGAGGAGGGTAATTCATACATGGCATCGGTCAGAATACCTTCACAAATGCTGCGGAGCCCACGGGCGCCTAATTTAAATTCCATGGCTTTTTCCACCATAAAATCCAGCACATCATTTTCTATACTCAGTTCAATGCCTTCGAGTTCAAACAGTTTACTGTACTGTTTAATGAGGGCATTTTTAGGTTCTGTCAGGATAGCCCGGAGTGTGACTGCATCAAGCGGATCCAGGTGGGTGACCACGGGCAAACGACCCAGTAATTCCGGAATCAGTCCGAATGTTTTAAGGTCGGTGGCGTTTACGTAACTCAGCAGGTTTTTCTTCATATTATCCTGCAGTTCCTTATCCACGTTGAAACCAATGGTATTGGTTTGTACCCGGCGGGCAATGATCTTGTCAATGCCATCAAAAGCACCACCACAGATGAAGAGTATGTTCTGGGTATTGATTTTGATGAGTTTTTGTTCGGGGTGTTTACGCCCTCCCTGTGGTGGAACCAATACGTCCGTTCCTTCGAGGAGTTTCAGCATACCCTGCTGCACCCCTTCCCCGCTGACATCACGGGTGATAGAGGGGTTATCGCCTTTACGGGCAATTTTGTCAATCTCGTCGATATATACAATACCGCGTTCTGCGGAGGTAACGTCATAATTACAAACCTGGAGTAAACGGGTGAGAATGCTTTCAACATCCTCGCCCACATAACCGGCTTCAGTGAAAACGGTGGCATCCACAATGGCAAAAGGTACATTCAGCATCCGGGCAATACTCTTGGCCAGCAGGGTTTTACCGGTACCGGTTTCCCCTACCATAATGATATTGCTTTTCTCAATCTCAACTTCATTGCCGTTATTGAGATCGGATACTTTTTGCTGTAAACGTTTGTAGTGATTATATACGGCAACAGCCAGTACTTTCTTGGCCTCATCCTGACCGATGGCGTATTCGTCCAGGAATTTCTTGATCTCAATCGGCTTCTTTACGGTGAGTTTGAAAGAAGAGCTGGAGCGGTCATCTTTTACGGTCAGTTCCTGTTCGATGATCTCCCGGGCATGCTCTACACAATTCTCACAAATATGCCCTTCCTGACCGGCGATCAGGATTTTTACTTCATCGCGGCTTCTGCCACAAAAAGAACAATGTAATGGGTTTTTTGCCATGGTGCTTAACCTTATCTTAACCTTAAACACAAATCCGGTCTCAGGTAATATACAAAAATATAAAAAACCGCCGGTAAAAGGCGGTTTTTATTTACAAAAATAGTGCAAAGAACTTATTAATAATAGGTTAGAGCGACTCCACCAGGTGGTCTGCGATGCCATATTCGATCGCTTTCCGGGCATCCATCCAGTAGTCGCGGTCAAAGTCCTTCATGATCTGTTCTACTGTTTTTCCACAATTTTTGGCCAGAATGGTTGCTCCGATCTCTTTAACCCGGCGGGTTTGTTCGGCCTGGATCTCCAGATCCGTACTCACTCCCTGAATATGTCCGCCCAGGGAAGGCTG